>NZ_JBEXUP010000034.1:0-67271 GCF_040614375.1 Nonomuraea sp. NPDC005983 | reverse complement strand
GGATACCGGGGCCTGTGAAGCGTCAAGCATCCTGTCCCACAGTCTCGCCCGCGCCCGCGCTGCGAGCTGCTGCGTAAGCAGCACAGGAATCCTCCACATTCATGTGGAGGAGCACGTCAAGGTGATCCGTACGCGAGCGAACGGGAGAACGTCTCCAGGTCGAGCAGGTCGCCCATGCCGGAGGCGCCCAGAGTGAAGGCCAGTGGCGGTCTCGATGAGTCAACGTCGCGGCTTCCAGCGCCTCCAGGGTTTTGGCCGCAGCTATCAGGAAGTCTCGGTTGAAGGTGCCGTGGGGGAGCAGTGCTGCGAGGGCGTGCTGATCCACCGGCACCCTCAGGTTCGTGAGCAGCTCTTTCCGCCATGATGGGCCCAGCCGCGAGCCGGCCGCGCCGAGCGCCTTGCCCAGTGCCGCCTGCGCACGCTGCTTCTTGGTGTCCTTCTGGTAGACGAGCTCTGCCGTGCGATGACGAAACCGCTCGGTCCCGAGCGCGTACATCAGCCTATGCCTGGCGGGCGGCTGTGAACTGCTGGGCAGCGGTGCGTCCCTGGGCGTGAGCAGTACCCGGAATGCAGCCAGCTCTCAGGAATACTCGCGGGCTTGGAATACGGTAGGGGGGTATGGTACGTTCGAGGAGTCGGAAGGGGGAGACATGGCTGGATACAGCGACCACAAGCAGGACCAGCTGCGTCGGCTGCGCCGGATCGAGGGTCAGGTGCGCGGGCTGCAGCGGATGGTCGAGGACGACAAGTACTGCATCGACATCCTGACGCAGGTGTCGGCGGCCACCAGTGCCCTGCAGTCGGTCGCCATCTCTCTGCTGGAGGATCACCTGGCGCACTGCGTGGCCGAGGCCGCCGCAAAGGGGGGTCCCGAGGCGCAGGCCAAGGTCAAAGAGGCTTCCGACGCCATCGCGCGGCTCGTCCGCTCCTGACAACACCGCATACACCGGAAAGGGTTGATCGATATGGCTACCGCTACCTACACCGTCACGGGCATGACCTGCGGCCACTGCGTCAGCTCGGTCAAAGAAGAGGTCAGTGAGGTACTCGGTGTCACCTCGGTGGAGGTGGACCTGGCCAGCGGCCTGCTGACCGTCGAGAGCGACAGCTCCGTGGGCACGGCGGAGATCGTTGCCGCCGTGGAGGAAGCGGGCTACGAGGTGGCGAATCCGGCATGAATGCAGCAGCGAAACTTGGCGCCTACGTCCTGGGCCTGGCCGTCGTCTTCGGCGGCGCCCTGGGGGTCGGGAACGCGGTGGGGGAGGTCGCCCCGGCCCCGGCGAAGTCGGAACACGGGACGGCCCATTCGACTCCCGCCGCTGACAGTCATGGCGGCCATGCGGAGACCGCCGCAACAGCGCAGGACAATACCCCCGGGGGGCTCCAAGTGTCTCAGAACGGCTACACCCTCAACCCATTGACCACCATCAAGGCCGGCGAGCCCACGGACTTCCGCTTCACCGTGACGGGTCCCGACGGCAGGCCGGTGACCGACTACCAGGTCCAACATGACAAGAAGCTCCACTTCATCGTGGTCTCGCGGGACTTGGCGACGTTCCAGCACGTGCACCCGGACATGGCCGCCGACGGCGTGTGGTCGGTGAAGCTGACGCTGGACCAGCCGGGCGCCTACCGGGCCTTCGCCGACTTCGCCCCCACGGGTGGGAGTGGCCTGACTCTCGGTACGGACCTGCTGGTGGCGGGCGACTACAAGCCGCAACCCCCGCGCCAGGTGGCTCGTACGGCTGAGGTGGACGGTTACACCGTCTCCCTGGCGGGTGATCTCGTGCCCGGCCAGGCCGGCAAGCTCACGCTGAGCGTGAGCAAGGACGGCAAGCCGGTGACGGATCTGCAGCCGTATCTGGGAGCGTACGGACATCTGGTCGCCTTGCGAGCTGGTGATCTGGCCTACCTGCACGTGCACCCGGACGGCGAGCCGGGCGACGGCAAGACTGCTGCCGGGCCGGAGATCACCTTCTACGCCGAGGTGCCCAGCGGCGGCGACTACGGGCTGTTCCTGGACTTCCAGCACCAGGGCAAGGTCCGTACCGCTGCCTTCACCGCCCAGGCCGGGGCCGGACAGCCCAAGCCCACGGCAGAGCCGAGCGACGGCCCCGCTCACGGCGACCACACACATTGACCGCAGGACGCGAAGAAAGGAGACGCGATGTCTTCCCTGACTGAAGGCAGGGCTGTCGAGCTGTCGATCGGCGGCATGACCTGCGCGTCCTGCGCGAACCGGATCGAGCGCAAGCTGAACAAGCTCGAGGGCGTGAGCGCTACCGTCAACTACGCGACGGAGAAGGCGAAGGTCGCTTTTCCCGAGAGTGTGGACCCGCAACAGTTGATCGCCGAGGTGGAGAAGGCCGGCTACACCGCCGAGCTGCCCACCCCGCCCGGCGAGTCCGGGGCCGGAGCCGGGCCGGAGCCGGAAGACGAGCTGCGACCGCTGCGCCAGCGGTTGGTCACCGCCGTCGTGCTGAGCGTGCCGGTGGTGGCGATGGCGATGGTTCCGGCGTTGCAGTTCACCAACTGGCAGTGGCTGTCGCTGGTGCTGGCAGCTCCGGTGGTGGTGTACGCGGGCTGGCCGTTCCACAGGGCGGCCTGGACCAACCTGCGGCACGGCGCCGCCACGATGGACACGTTGATCTCGGTCGGCACCCTGGCCGCCTTCGGCTGGTCGTTGTGGGCGCTGTTCTTCGGCACCGCGGGCACGCCGGGCATGACGCACCCGTTCGCCTTCACCATCGAGCGCAGCGACGGTTCGGGCAACATCTACCTCGAGACCGCGGCGGCGGTGACCGCGTTCATCCTGGCCGGGCGCTACTTCGAGTCCCGGTCCAAGCGGCGGGCCGGTGCGGCGCTGCGGGCGCTGCTGGAGCTGGGCGCCAAGGACGTGGAGCTGGCCGACGGCCGCCGCGTCCCCACCGACCAGCTCAAGGTCGGCGACACCTTCGTGGTCCGGCCAGGAGAGAAGATCGCCACCGACGGTGTGATCCTCGAGGGTTCCTCAGCGGTGGACGCCTCGATGTTGACCGGCGAGTCCGTGCCCGTGGAGGTCCGCCCCGGCGACGCGGTCACGGGGGCCACCGTGAACGCGGGCGGCCGCCTCATCGTCAAGGCCACGAGGGTCGGGGCCGACACCCAGCTCGCCCAGATGGCCAAGCTGGTGGAGGAAGCGCAGACCGGCAAGGCGGCCGTGCAGCGGCTGGCCGACCGCATCTCGGGCATCTTCGTGCCGATCGTGATCGCGCTGGCGGTCGGGACGCTCGGGTTCTGGCTCGGCACAGGCAACGGCACGGCGGCGGCCTTCACCGCCGCGGTCGCCGTGCTGATCATCGCCTGCCCGTGCGCGCTGGGGCTGGCCACGCCGACGGCCCTGCTGGTCGGCACCGGCCGGGGCGCCCAGCTGGGCATCCTGATCAAGGGGCCGGAGGTGCTGGAGTCCACCCGCAAGGTCGACACGATCGTGCTGGACAAGACCGGCACGGTCACCGAAGGCAAGATGACCCTGGTCGCAGTCCACCTGGCCGACGGGGAGACTCGCGAGGAGGTGCTCAGGCTGGCGGGTGCGCTCGAGCATGCCTCCGAGCACCCGATCGCGCAGGCCATCGCCCGCGCAGCCGACTCCGACGCCATCGTCGAGGACTTCGCCAACGTCGAAGGGCTTGGCGTGCAGGGCGTCGTGGACGGCCACGCGGTGCTGGTCGGCCGGCCACGGCTGCTGGCCGATTGGTCTCAGCACCTGTCCGTCGAGCTGGAGCGCAAGCTGGGCGAGGAGCAGGCGGCGGGCCGCACCGCGGTGGCGGTCGGCTGGGACGGCCAGGCCCGTGCTGTGCTGGTGGTGGCCGACGTGGTCAAGCCGACCAGCAAGCAGGCCATCGCCGAGTTGCGGGCGCTGGGTCTGACCCCGGTGCTGCTGACCGGAGACAACGAGGCGGTGGCGAAGACCGTCGCCGCCGAGGTGGGCATCGACGAGGTGATCGCCGAGGTGCTGCCCGCCGACAAGGTCGAGGTGGTCAAGAAGCTGCAGGCCGAGGGCAAGGTCGTGGCCATGGTGGGCGACGGGGTCAACGACGCCGCCGCACTGGCCCAGGCCGACCTGGGGCTGGCGATGGGTACCGGCACCGACGCGGCGATCGAGGCGGCCGACCTCACGCTGGTGCGGGGCGATCTGCGGGTGGCCGCCGACGCGCTCCGGCTGTCCCGCCGCACGCTGTCGACGATCAAGGGCAACCTGTTCTGGGCGTTCGCCTACAACGTGGCCGCCCTCCCGCTGGCCGCCTTGGGCCTGCTCAATCCGATGATCGCCGGAGCCGCGATGGCGTTCTCCAGCGTCTTCGTGGTCAGCAACAGCCTGCGGCTACGCCGCTTCACGTAGGAAACCGTCCCCTGTGGCCGAAGGCGATCATCGCCTTCGGCCACATTGCATGCATTTCCCACGAGTGCGCGCAGGCTCCTGGGCGCTCAGACTCTGGCAGCGGTAGGGCGGGGCAGGCGGAGCCCTTTGAGGGCGAGTGCGTTGACCGCGACGATGAAGCTCGATCCGGACATGGACAGGGCGGCGATCTCTGGGCGCAGCACGAGGCCGAAGGCGGGCTCGAAGACGCCGGCCGCGATCGGTAGCGCGATCGTGTTGTAACCGATCGCCCACCCCAGGTTCTGCCGCATCTTGCGCAGTGTGCCGCGACCGATGGCCAGCGCCGTCGGGACGTCGAGCGGGTCGGAACGCATGAGCACCACGTCGGCGGTCTCGATGGCGACGTCGGTCCCTGCGCCTATCGCGATTCCGAGATCGGCTTGGGCGAGCGCCGGGGCGTCGTTGACGCCGTCACCGACCATCGCGACCTTGCGCCCGCCGCGCTGCAGCTCGGCGATCTTGGCGGCCTTGTCGCCCGGCAACACCTCGGCGATCACCGTGTCGATGCCGAGCTGATCGGCGATCCGCCGGGCGGTGGCCTCATTGTCGCCGGTCAGCATGACGACCTCCACGCCGGCGTCGTGCAGCGCCGTCACCGCTGCCGCGGAGCTGTCGCGGGGAGCGTCGGCGATGCCGATCATCCCGGCCGCGCGGCCGTCCACGGCGGCGATGACCGCGGTACGTCCGCCGGCGGCCAGTTCCTCGCGCCGGGAGGCCAGCATGCCGAGGTCGACGCCTTCGACCTGCATCAGCTTCGTGTTGCCCACCACGATCCGATGCCCGTCAACCTGAGCCATCGCGCCGTGACCTGGGACGTTCTCGAACCTGGTGGCCCGCAGGATGCCGGGAGCGTGCGCGTCGGCGTAGCGGACCACAGCCTCGGCCAGCGGGTGCTCGGACTCCCGCTCGACAGCGGCCACCAGCCGCAGCAGTTCCGCCGCCTCCAGCCCCTCGACGATCACATCGGTGACCTCCGGCTCGCCCCTGGTCAGGGTGCCGGTCTTGTCCATGACAACGGTCTGGATGCGGGCCGCGGTCTCCAGTGCCATGGCGTTCTTGAACAGCACGCCGCGCTTGGCGCCCAGGCCGGTGCCCACCATGATCGCGGTGGGGGTGGCCAGGCCGAGCGCGTCGGGGCAGGTGATCACGACGACGGTGATGGCGAACAGCATCGCCGTTCCGGTCGCCGCGCCCGCCAGCAGCCAGGCCGCCAGCGTCAGCCCGCCGCCGATGAGCGCGACGAAGACAAGCCAGAACGCCGCCCGGTCGGCCAGGCGCTGCCCGGGAGCCTTGGAGTTCTGGGCCTGCTGGACGAGCTTGACGATCTGCGCCAAGGCGGTGTCGGCACCGACCTTCGTGGCCCGCACTCGAAGCGTGCCGTTCTTGTTGATGGTCGCGCCCACGACCCCCAAGCCGGGAGCCTTGTGTACCGGCAGGCTCTCGCCGGTGACCATCGACTCGTCGACCTCGCTTTCGCCCTCCACGACCTCGCCGTCGACGGCGATCTTCGCGCCGGGGCGGACCAGCAGTACGTCCCCGACCACGACCTCGGCCGTGGGGATCTCCACCTGCTCGCCGTCGCGGATCACCACCGCCTTGGGTGGGGCCAGATCGAGCAGCGCGCGGATCGCATCGTTGGCGCCGCCTCTGGCCCGCATCTCGAACCAGTGCCCCAGCAGCACGAACGCCGCCAGCACGGTCGCCGCCTCGTAGAACACCTCCCCGCCGCCTGTCAGCGTGATGTACAGCGAGTACAGCCAGCCCGCCCCGATCGCCACGGCGACCAGCACCATCATGTCCAGCGTGCGCGCCCGCAACGCCCGTACGGCGCCGTCGAAGAAGATCCACGACGAGTAGAAGATCACCGGCAGACTGAGCAGCAGCGCCCACACGTCCTCGCGTAGCCCGAACGGAACCGGCACGTCCAGGCCCAGGACCTCACGGCCGATCGGCGACCAGATCAGGATCGGGACCGACAGCGCCGCCGCTACCAGGAACCGGTTGCGCATGTCGGCCACCATGGCCTCCATCGACATGGCGCCATGGCCCCCGTGCCCCATCATCTCGTGCGGCGACGGACCCGTCTCATGACCCGCGTGCTCTCCATGCTCAGCGGGGAGCTCGCGGACGGCCGAAGCGGTGTGGCGCGCGTGCTCGCCGCCTGGCGGGTCGGGTTCTGCCATGGGATCGCAGACGTGCGATGGGACGGACTGCCCCGCGCAGTGATAGCCGCACTCCTGTACCCAGCGGCGAAGCTCGGCCAAGGACGTGGCCCTGGGGTCGAACACCACGGTGGCGGTCTGTCCGACCGGGTTCACCTCGACCTCGATCACTCCAGGACGACGGCCCAGGACGGCACGCACCACGTTCTGCTCCGAGGCCCACTGCAGCCCGCTCACGTCGAGAACCGCAGTGCTGCGATCCTTCATATCCCCAGCCGTCATGGTTCTCCTCCGTACCCGCCCGGCGGCGTGCCACAGGAAGCGCTCGATCTACCATTATTCATAGTAGTGGTCGGCGCTGAGGCGCAAGTATGCCGACCTCAAGGAGCCCTATTCACATTCGTACGTGTGGCGGGGGCGATAGCGAGATCCGCTCCGCGACCATGGACTGAAAATGAGGGCAACTGGCCAAATCCTCATGGTCGCAGTCCAGCGCGCAGTCGATGAGCTCAAGCGACGCCTGCGCCTCGGCGATGCGCCGGGCCAGTTCTTGCCGGCGGCGCAACAGAACAGCGCGCCGCTCACCCGCGTCCGAGGTGGCCATCATCTCGTGAATCTCTTCCAGGCTGAAACCGGCTTCCTTGCCGCGCAGGATCACGGCCACCCGGGTGAGGTCGTCAGGCCCGTACCGGCGGCGCGCTCCTCCGATGCGGACCGGCCTGAGGAGACCCTTCGCCTCCCAGTGCCGCAGCACATGCGTCGCCAGGCCGAACCGCTCCGCGATCTCACCGATGCTCATGCTGGCATTTGACTTCATGTCGACATTAAGTCGCATGCTGGCTCACATGTCCAAGACCAAGGAATCCATGGAATCGCTCATCCGTCTGCTCGACGTCGCCGACGCGTTGCCCGGGGCCGTCGCATTGCGCGCGCGCTCGTACGACCTGCTCGCCCTCCCCGAAGGCGCGGCCGTGGTCGACGTCGGCTGCGGCGCAGGGCGCGCGGTCGATGAGCTCGCGGAGCGCGGGATGAGAGCGATCGGCGTAGACATCAGCGAAGAGATGATCGCGGCGGCCCGCCACCGCTGGCCCCATGCCGACTTCAGAATTGGCGACGCCTTCGACCTGCCGCTGGAAGATGGGGAGGTCGCCGGGTATCGAGCCGACAAGGTCTATCACGACCTCGCCGACGCGGCCAAGGCGCTGGAAGAGGCCGGGCGGGTGCTCGCTCCAGGCGGGCGAGTTGTGCTCGCCGGGCAGGACTGGGACACCTTCATCATCGACTCTGATGACCCGGCGCTCACTCGGGCCATCGTGCACGCGCGCGCCGACCTGGTCCGGAATCCACGTGCGGCCCGCCGCTACCGCAACCTGCTGCTCGACGCGGGCTTTCAGGACGTCCAAGTGGAGGTGCAGGTGGGCGTCTTCACCGACGCGGCCATGCTGCCGATGCTCACCGGCATCGCGGAGGGAGCGCGCGCCGCCGGAGCCATCACCCGCGAACAGGAAACGGCGTGGGTGAGCGATCAGAGGACGCGTGCCCGGGAGGAACGCATGTTCCTGGCGCTGCCCATCTTTGTGGCGTCAGCCTCGCAACCAGAGGAATAGCGCACGGGACGCGGCGGTTTGCGCGGGCATGAACAGGCAACGGTACGGCGGCGGCACGGCATGGTTGCGCTGGACCGTGCCGTGCGACCCCACGGGAATCCGGTCCAACCCCGTCAGCTGAGAGTACGGGGACCTCCGTCCATTTCCGTGGGGCATGTCATGTCGCTGTTCGTTCAGGCCTTCGTCACGCTGCTCGTCATCTTCGACCCGCTGGCGGCCATTCCGATCTTCCTCACTCTCACCAGGAGCCAGGACCAGGTGGCGCGCCGTCGTACCGCCAGGATCTCCGTGCTGGTGGCGGCCGGTATCGTCGCCGTGTTCGCGGTGCTCGGCAACGGGCTGCTCGATGCCTTGGGCATCTCGTTGCAGGCGCTGCAGGTGGCCGGCGGGGTGCTGCTCGCGCTCATCGCGCTCGATCTACTGAAAGCAGACTGCGCACGCAATCGGGCCGGCGCTGAGAGCGGCGCTGTCGCGTTCGTCCCGCTCGGCACGCCCTTGCTGGCGGGGCCCGGTGCCATTGCCGCGACCATGCTCTACATGGAGAAGGCCACCGGCGTCTCCGCGGTGCTGGAGGTCGCGCTGGCGCTGGCGGCGGCACTCATACTGACCTGGCTGACTCTGCGCTTCTCCGCGGTGATCGGCCGTCTGCTCAAGGACAACGGGCTCAACCTGGTCACCCGCGTGATGGGGCTGCTGGCGGCGGCGATGGCGGTGCAACTCGTCGCGGGCGCTGTCCAGTACTGGATGCGCTGGGGCGTCGCATAACCGGCGAAATCAGGCCTGCTGCTGAACATCAGCCGGCCTGGCACCGACGGTCACCTGTCTGCGGCCAAGGAGAACGTCCACTTCGACGTGAGCGGAGCATGGCGTTGTAGCGCGATTCGACGTGCTGGGTGGGCCTGCCACGGTAGATCAGCCGCCGGCGGGGCGGAAGACGAGGGTGAAGTCCGCGCCGCCGTTTGTCGATTCGTACACGGTGCCGTCCTCGGTTGCGGACAGGAGGCGTTGCCGGTCGACGGCGGTGAACGCGGCAGCCGGGGCCGGGAGCCGGCCGCGCGTCTGCCATGTTTCGCCGCCGTCGGTGCTCAGGCACACCTGGCCTTCGGCGTCCGTTCCGATCAAAAGGTCAGCTGTGGGAGCGTCGATCTGGCCGAGCAAGGGTGCGTTCTTCACCGGCTCGAAGTCCATGCCGCCGTTCTCGCTCACGTGCACGCCGTTGGTTGTGGCCGCGTAGACGCGTTCGGGCCGCGCGGCGTTGGCGGCGAGGTCGATGATCTCCTCCTCGGCGCCCAACCGCCAGGTCGCACCCCCGTCTACGCTCGCCCGAAGACGACTGGTCTGGCTGTCGTAGGCGTAGAGGGTGCTCCCAGCGGGCTGCAGTGCATGGAAGTCGGCGATGCCGCGCTCGGAGATCGCCTCCCACGTTGTGCCGGCATCGGTGGTACGGATCAGGCCGAGGTGGGGCGGGGAGTCGGTGTCGGCCTCGCCGGGGTGTCCGCTGGCGAGGAACGTCTTGGGGCCGATCACGGTGAATCCCATATGGTCCTGTACGCGCCCGGCCACACGCTGAGCGGTATGGGCGGACGTGATCTTGAAAAGGCCGTAGTGCCCGGCAAGGTAGAGGGCACCGTCGGCGGGATCGACGCCGATACCGTGAACATGCCCAACGCCCGGATCATCGGTCTGCGCCGGCTCACCAGACTGCCCGCAGGCCCCTAGCGCAAGAACCAGGAGCGCCAGCGCTGCAGCGTGAATTCCTCGCATGGCGGGAGTCTACTATCAGCGCTCGTAGGTCAGAGAGTCAGGAGCGAATGGCAGTGATGGGCCAGGAAGGAGCTGACGCCGGGAACCATTGCGACCATCGCGGGGCCGCCCAGCAGCCCGGCGACCGCAAGCAGCCCGGCCAGGCGCTCGCGTCGGCAGAGCGGCGCCTCGGGATTGAGCATGCGGCGTACGCGTGTGAGCGCCGTCTCGCCACCTGCGCCGAGAGTGAACGCGGGCGCGCGGCCGGTGGCCAGGCGGACCAGCGCGGCGGCGATCTGCGCACGCGGGTGGCGACGCGCGGCGACGTCGTCGGCCAGCAGCTCTATCAGCCTGGCGATCTCCACCTTGGCCCGCTCGAACAGCGGGATGCGAGGAAATGCCCGGGCCAGAGCCTCGGCGCCCGCGAGCACGAGATGATGGCGCCCACGGAGATGCGCCCGCTCGTGCTCCAGCACCGCGGCGACCTGCTCAGGGGCCAGGCTTTGCAGCGCTCCCGTGGTGATGACCATCTGGGCGTTCCTGCCGGGCACGCAGTAGGCCAGCCGCTCGTCGTACTCGATGACAATCGCGCCCAGGTCGCTGTCACGCCGGCCCAGGAGGCTGAGCAGCGCCGTGTGCTCGCGACGTTCCACGCGGGCTCTGACCAGGACGGCGCCGCCGCAGTAGGCGACTCGGGCCAGTACCGCGCCCGCTGCCAGCAGCGCACCCACGCCCGCCGGAGTCAGGTCGGACCGGTTGGTCAGCATGTCGGCGCAGGCCTCGAACAGCCCGGCCAGGCCGTGCCCCACGACCTCGGGGGGAACGGCGAAGGCCAGCGCGGCCAGCACCGCCGAGGCGACCACCGAAGCGGCCGCCGCCTGCCAGAGCGCGATCGCCAGCCGCGGTGCCCGGTCGGCCCAGCCCGCCGCCCGGCTCCCCAGCCTGGGCAGCCAGATTGCCGCCACGACCGGATAAAGCAGCAGGACGATGGCGGCGATCATGCTTGACCGCCTCGGTGCGGGAACACCTGCAGCGCCGCCTCCAGCGCCGCGGCCTCCTCCGCCGTCAGCCGCTCCAGGAAGTGCACCAGCGTGGCGGCCTGGTTGCCGCTGTCGGCCAGCGCACTGCGCATCAGGTCGGCGGTGTAGGCCTCCTTGGAGGCGATCGGCTCGTAGACGTAGGCGCGACCGACGGGCCGGCGCCTGAGCAGGCCCTTGGTGTGCAGCTTGTCCATCACGGTCATCACGGTGGTGTAGGCGATGGTCCGCTCCTGGCGGAGGTCTTCCAAGACGTCTCGTACGGAGGCGGGTCGGCGCCGGGCCCACATCCGGTCCATGATCGTGGATTCGAGTTCGCCGAGGCCGCGCAGCATGCCGGTAATGCTACCTGCGATCGTAGTCAGGCCGTTTCGCGTGCCGTGACCGCCCTCTTAAGCTTGATCAGGTCCTTGGGCGAGTTGACCGCGACGGCACCTACCAGCACGCCGGCGCGCGTGAAGGCCACGGCGAAGCGATCCTCTTCGGGAGTGCCTGCGGCGATGCTCGCCGAGTCCGCGAGGTGCGGCAGCCCGGCCGTCTGGATGCGGGCGCCGTGCACATGGGTGGCGAAGTTCGGCACGTCCAGGAACGGCTCGGCGTTCTCCGCCCCGGCCAGCAGGTTACGGGCGGCCACCGCGCCCTGCTCGTTGGCGTTGGACCAATGCTCGATGCGCACCATCTCCCCGCCGAAGAGGCCGTGCGGCCAGCGAGCCACGTCACCGGCGGCCACGATGTCGGTCGAGCTCGTCGCGAACAGCGTCGGTTCGCACACGACGCCGTCGTCGACGGCCAGGCCGCTGCCGTCCAGCCACTCGGTGTTCGGCACCACGCCCATGCCGCCGACGACCAGGTCCGCGGCGATGGTGCGGCCGTCGCTGAGCCGGACCTGGCCGCTCTCCACGGCGGCGACCCGGACGTCCGTGATGAGCTCGACGCCGTTGCGCTCGTGGTGTGCGGCCAGCCAGCGTGACGCCTCCTCTCCCAGCCCGGTGTGCATGGGGTACGGCGCAGAGTCGACCAGGGTGACTTTCCTGCCGAGTTGCCGCGCTGTGGAGGCCACTTCGCCGCCGATGAACCCGCCGCCGATGATCAGTACGTGCTCGTGTCCCGACTCGAGCTCCGCGCGCAGCGCCAGCGCGTCGTCGATGGTGCGCAGGGTGTGCACTCCGTCGAGCCGCCGCGGGCGTGCGCCACTGGCGATGACAAGGCCGTCGTAGCCGAGCTCGGCGCCGTCGTCAAGGGTGACCGTCCGGTTTCGCGTGTCAAGGCGTACGGCCTGCCGGCCGCGCAGCCACTGATCGCCGAGCTCCTCTGCGCCCGGGAGCGTGACGTCGTCGTCGCCGCGCAGCACGCCCTTCGACAGAGGCGGGCGGTTGTACGGCACATGCGTCTCGGCGCCGACCAGCGTGACCTCGCCCTCGAAGCCCTCCCGGCGCAGCGCCTGCACGGCCCGCAGCCCTGCCAGCGAAGCACCGACGACAGTGATCTTGTTGAGTTCTCCCATGACCGAGACAATACCTATAGGGGGTATAGGTGTGGCAATGTGACACGGGTCTCATATACCCCTGGCCCGTATAGCTTGCCTCGAGGGGGATCGCGGCGTACCGTCTCCTTGCGTATACCTGGTAGGGGTATGAGTGAGAGGAGCTATGGCGATGAGCACGAGCACGTACAAGGTGTCGGGGATGACCTGCGGTGGATGTGCCGGCAAGGTGAAGACCGAGATCGGCAAGATCGCCGGGGTCTCCTCCGTTGATGTCGAGCTGGCGACCGGGCAGGTGACTGTGGCCTCGGATGGTCCGCTCGACGACGCGGAGATCAGGAATGTCGTGGAAGAGGTCGGCTACGAAGTGGTCGCCGGCTGAACCGCCGAGGTGCTGCCGGGCAGGCGAGTGACGTGGGCGGCCCGGCAGCACCGGGCGGATCGATGAACTCTCTCATCGACGACGGGCACCCGCTGCCGCCCAGCGACCTGTGGGACGACGACTGGGACGACGAGGACGGCTGAAGCGAGGCGGGTCGACTGCCGCGGTTGATCACGCGCCTCGGAGGTTCAGATGCGCACCACCGCGGTGTGGGCGTGCCCGCGGCTGCCGCCGACTTCCACCTTGACCGCGCTCTTGGTCTTGCGCACGCTGCGGTCGCCTTCCTTGACCGATTTCACCGGCCAGGGCAGCGTGATCTTCACCTCGTCAGCGGTTCTGGACGGGTCGGAGACCGCGAGCCGTACTCGCTTGCGGTCGCGTCGGACCAGCAGCGTGCACGGGCCGTCGGCGGCGAGCGGCCCATCGGCGGTCTCGACGGTCCCCGCGCGCCAGAAGACGGCGGCGAGCACGTCATCGCGGGAAATGGCCTGCACCGCTCCGGAGTTGGCGAGGATCTCGATCCGCCGGCCGAAAGCCGCGGTCTGCGCGATGGAGGCGTCGGGCAGGACGGCATAGGCGTAGCGCGCCTTGCGCGGATCGACGCCGTGGTCGATGAGGACCGTCGTGTAGTGCCTGGTGACAGGGGTCCTGTCGCCTCCGGTGGTGGCGCCCTTGTCGATGTCCTGCCAACGGCCGGTGCGCTTCCTGCGGATCACCTTCGCGTCGACGCCGTTGAGCAGCGCGTAGCCGGCCACACCGGACAGGTGGACCCAGCCGTCGCCCCGGGTCAGCGGCGGATGCCCGTCATGGGTGTTGCGGTTCTCCACGATGGTCTCGATGCGGCGGCCATCGGAGGCGGTGATGCCGGTGCCGAGCGCGATCACCGCGTCATCCAGCAGGAACCACGCCTTCTTGGCCCGGAGCGAGGAGCCGTCGGCCATCAGCTTCATGGCCGCCACGCCATACTCGCCGTCGAGTGCTACGCCGCCCGCCCACGGGGTGTGTGGCAGTCGACGCTTGCCGTGCGGGAGGTCGGCGCGTCTGCGGGTGTCGACCGTCGTGCCCGGCAGCCGGTACGGGTCGATCGTGGGCCACAGGTCATCGTTCCAGTGGGTGAGGTCGCCGGTGTAGAGGTAGGTCATGCCGTCGCCGGTGTACCAGCCGTGCAGGTTCTCCCGGTTCATGGCCTCGGCCGCGCCGATGCGCTTCGAGCTCATCGCGATCGCGTAGGCCCAGGTGGGACGGCGGTGCACGATCCGGTCCATGTCGGCGAGGACGTACGTGCCCGTCGTGCGCGGGCCGACCGGCACCGACGGGTCGTCCAGCAGCGCGTTGGCCCTCGCGACGCTCGCCAGCGGTGCGAGCGTGTCGTAGGGGATGGCCTGGTTGCGGGTGAGCCAGCCCTTCACCATCGGTCTCCAGCGCCGGGCATAGCGCTCGGGCGCCGCCTCCAACAAGGTGAGGACGGCCTCGACCGCCTTCTGCCCTGAGTGGTAGTCGCGGTGGCCCTGCACCGAGATCTGCCGGCCGCGGACGCAGTCCATCATCAGCCCGTCGAAGATGAACGGCACAAACGAGCGATCCACAATGTCATAGACGTTCGCAACTCCGGTGATCTCCCACGGTGACCTGGAGAGCATGGCGATCAGCTTGGCGACGCTCTCCAGGTAGTCCACGCCGTAGCTGCCGGTGTAGGGGTACACGTCGTGTTGGATGAACGACCCGTCACGGTAGAAGCCGTCGCCTGGGCCCGCGGTCGGCCGCAGCAGGTCGGAGACCGCGTCCCTGGCCCGCATGATGAGGCGTGCGTCGTAGGTGAGCAATCCGCGCATCGCCACCGCCATGGCCTTGCCCGCCCGGTTGGCGCCGGTCTCGACGACGCCGGGGTGGCTGACGCGGTGCTCCGGGTCGGGGCACCAGCGGCGTAATGGGCGCAGCCAGCGCTCGAGACGGTCCTTGGGCAGGCCGTCGTAGAGCAGGGCGCAGGTGTCGGTCAGCGAGCGGGGGACGCCGATCTCCCACCAGAACCAGTTGCTGCCCCGCCGGTCGAGCCCCTCGTTGTAGGCGTGCTCGTACAGGAAGTCCAGCGCCCTGACCGCGGTCTCGGCGACCTGACTGTCCCGGTGCATGGCGGTGCCCGGCGTGGCCCAGCCCAGCGCCAATGCGCGCATGCGGTTGTAGGCGCGGTTGAAGTTGCCCGTCCGGGGGTCCTCTAGCGGCAGGTCGGGCCACAGGCTCGGGCGGTCGGGGGCGGGCTTCAGCTTGCGCAGCACCGCATTGGCCGAGCCCTCGATCGCCTGCGTCTTGTCGGTGTAGGCGGAGTTGTACGACCCGCCGGCCAGCAGGCTCACCCACCGCTCACGCGCGGCGTCGAACGCGGCGGCGCCGACCGCCTCGGCCGGTCTGTCCCACAGGGCGACGCCGGCCACGGCCGCGGCGCCCAGCAGGGCGGACCGTCGACTCAGGGGGTGGGTCATGGAGGCCTTCCGGCAATCGGGCAATTATCAGATGAAAAGATCATATGTCGACAGGCGGGTTGATCATTTCGACTCTGCGACGGTGAACCGGCACACGAACGTCCGTCGTGCCGCGCCGGCGAACCTGCCCACGGCCGCCCGTTCACGGCCTTCTGTACCCGCGCGGGACGTGAGCAGCGCGCTCATCTGCCCGCGGGTCGCTCCCGCCCAGGCGTCTCCGTCACCCCCCAAGGCCGATCGATCAGATTCCGTGGCTGTGAACCCGTCGGCACTGCGGTGAGTGCCGGTTTGTCAGTCCTGCGCGCAATACTCGCCGCTGGCGATCACGAGGGTGAGGCGTCGGCGATGGCGCGGTTACGCCGTCGGTTGAACGACGAGCTCTCCATCAAAGACAGCGTGGAGGTATCGGCATGAGCGCAGACCGGATGCTGACCTATGTCGGCGACGGTTCGGCGAAGTTCTGGGAAGTGCATCAGAACGGTACGGAGCTGAACATTCGCTATGGGCGGCTGGGCGCAGCCGGTCAGGCGCAGGTCAAGTCGTTCGACTCCGCTGCCGCCGCCACAGCGGCGGCCGACAAGCTGGTGGCAGAGAAGTTACGCAAGGGCTACACGGAGGACGAAGCGGTCGCCGCGCCGGCGACCTCCCCGGTGATGATCGACAGCGTTGGGGATGAGGATCGGCTGACGATGCCGACCGCTTGGCTGCGCGCTCTACATCCGCGGCGGGGTGGAGTGAAGGTCGCCGTGAAGCGGCTGGACGCGGGCGCGCCCAAGGAACTCGCCGCAAGGTTGGACGAGCGTCGCCAGCTGATCCTTGACTCGCTGGCGAAGTGTCGCGACCCGGAGATCGCCTCCGCGGGCGCGGCATACCTGGCCGGGGAGCCCACCGCCACGCCGCTGGGCGCTGCGGTGGTCGCCGAAGTGGTGGCCGCGTCCCTGCCATGGGACGATCGGACGTTGCTGCTGCCCCTGTTCGCCGAAGCCTGGCTGGTCGAACATGGCCTGGTGTTCGCGGCAGTGGCCGTGACCGAACTGGCCTCGCTGGCTTGCGATGTCGACGGGTACACTCGGCCAGTTCGGCGGATGGCTGCCGGTGAATCCCCCAACTATTGGTTCGGCTGGAACCAGATGGAGCTCGCCACGCGGGTCCGTGCCACCCTCGCGGTCGCATCGGATGCCGAGTACGCCGAGGTCGTCGCGGCGCTGGCGGTGGGCCGTGAAGGCGGGCTCCACCATCAGGTGGCGGCTTCCTACCTGGCGCCGACCGAGGCTGACTGGGTTGCTGCCGACTGCGCCGAAGTGAGCCGCGTCAATCCGGGCCTCGCCTTCGTCCTGGTCGGCGCGATCAGCACGTCCGAGCATGCGGCGCTCATCGCAAGCCACGCGCAGGGTTACTCCGTGATGAGCTCTCTCGCTCTGCCCGCCACGGTCGTCGACGGCATGGGTGACGCGGCCGTGCCGGTGCTGGTCGGATGGTTCGACGAACTCTACGACGCGGAAAGCGAGCGGCGGCTGCTGGGCGTGCTCGCCGAACTGCCGACCGACGCGGCGATGCAGGCGCTCCTCGACCGGATCGACCGCAAGTACACCCAGCCGGCATTCCTGCGCGCGGCGGCCCGCTTCCCGCGCCGGGCGATGCGGATGCTGGCCACCTCGGGCGGCAAGGTCGTGGACTTGCTGCTGCGCGCGCACGTGCTGGCCCATCCCGACCTGGTGGCCGAGGTGCTTGCGAGCGTCGGAGACGCCGCCGCCGAGCGGATCAACAGGATCGCGACCGCCGCGACCGCTGCGACCGTCGCCAGCGCTCCGCCCGAGGCCCTGCCCGAGGTGCTGGTCAGCCCCCCTTGGACCCGGCCGCGTACGGCCCGCAAGCCGGTCGTGGTCAGTGACCTGGTGTGTGCCGATGAGCCGACCGTGGTGTGGGGGCCGGGTGAGCGGGACAACTGGCGTTCCGTCCGGCCGGGGGACGACTCATGGGAGCGGGCCTGGCGCCAGAACTGGGAGGAGATCGCCGGTCAGATCGCCGATGCCGGGCAGGGCCACTGGTACGACGAGGTCGTCCTGTTCGTCTCCGGGCCCGAGGAGCTTGCCGGGCCGTTGATCGAGAAGTGGCGCCCGGCTGACCTTTGGAGAGCCTCCGAATGGATGCCGAGGGTGGTCGCCAGGTTCGAGCTGGCGGCGCTGCCCCAGGCGCTGGACAGCGCCCGGCGCAACCCCGGCGCGATCGCTCCGGCGCTGCTCCCGTTCGCCGGCCCGGAGATCGCTGTGCTGATGGCCGAGTGGCTGTCCCGGCTGAAGTCGGTGCGCGCCACCGCGCTGGCGTGGCTGGCACGCCACCCCGAGGCGGCTGCCAGGGCGCTGATCCCGCCGGCTCTGGGCAAGCCCGGCCCGGCCCGGCGACGGGCCGAGCAGGCGCTGGCGGTGCTGGCCGCGGGCGGCAGCCGCGACGCTGTGGCGGAGGCCGCCGCGGGGTACGGGCCCGTCGCCGAGGCCGCGGTCGTCGACCTGCTCTCGGCTGACCCGCTTGACGCGCTGCCCGGCAGGATGCCCGTGCTGCCCGAGTGGGCGGAGGTCGCGATCTTGACACCGATCCACCTGCGCGGCGACGTAGGCGCGCTGCCGGCCGAGGCGGTCCGCCATGTGATGACGATGCTGGCGATCTCCCGGCCCGGTGATCCGTACGCCGGTCTCGCCCTGGTCAAGGAGGCCTGCGACAGCCGCAGCCTCGCGGACTTCAGTTGGGCGCTGTTCCAGCGCTGGCAGGCGGCCGGCTACCCGTCCAAGGAGAGCTGGGTGATGGACGCGCTGGGGCTGCTCGGCGACGACGAGACCGTCCGGCGGCTGACGCCGTTGATCAGGACCTGGCCCGGTGAGGGCGGGCACGCGCGTGCGGTCGCAGGCCTGGACCTGCTGGCTGGCATCGGCTCCGAGGTCGCGTTGATGCACCTGCACGGCATCGCCGAGAAGGTCAAGTTCAGCGGGCTCAAGAACCGGGCCAGGCAGAAGATGGACGAGGTCGCCGCGGAGCTCGGCCTGACGCCGCATGAGCTGGCCGACCGGCTGGTGCCGGACTTCGGGCTGTCCGCCGACGGCAGCCTGACCCTCGACTACGGCCGCAGGCAGTTCGTCGTCGGCTTCGATGAGCAGCTCAAGCCGTACGTTGCCGACGCTGCGGGGAAGCGGCTCAAGAACCTTCCCAAGCCGGGGGCGAACGACGATCCGGAGCTCGCGCCCGCTGCCTACCAGCGGTTCGCCGGGCTGAAGAAGGACGTGCGCGCCGTGGCCGCGGACAACATCCGCCGACTGGAGCAGGCCATGGTGAACCGGCGCCGCTGGAGCGGTGAGGACTTCAGGCGGCTGCTCGTCGGCCACCCGCTGCTCTGGCACATCGTGCGGCGGCTGGTGTGGGGGCTTTACGACCCCTCGGGCTGGCTCACGGGAGCGCTGCGAGTGGCCGAGGACCGCAGTTTCGCCGACGTCGAGGACGACACGCTGACGCTGCCCGACGAGGCCGTCGTCGGGGTGGCGCACCCGCTGGAGCTGGGGGAGGAGCTGGCCGCCTGGGCCGAGGTGTTCGCCGACTACGAGATCCTGCAGCCGTTCCCGCAACTGGGCCGGGAGACATATGGCCTGGACGAGACGCTGCTGACCGAGATCAGCGCCGCCAGAATCCCCACCGGCGCGGTGATCGGCCTGGAACGGCGTGGCTGGCGGCGAGGCGCGCCGCAGGACGCCGGCTGGCAGGGCTGGATCGAGCGGGACGTGCCCGACGGCAGGACCATCACGATCGGTCTCAATCCGGGCATCGCGATCGGCTACCGCGACTTCGCTGACGAGCAGACCCTGGAGGGGGTCGCCCTCGACGGCCTCGATCCGATCACCGTCTCCGAGATCCTTCGAGACCTACGGGAGATCACCCGATGAACGAACACGCCCAGCGGCCCCCGGCCGAGATCCGCTACGCCGACGAGCTGGCCCGGCTGCGGGAGAGCGACACCGACGACCGGCCGCCCGGCTGGGCGTTGAGCCTGCGAGCCGCCCGGCGTTTCGTCCTCGGGGACGAGAAGCTGGGCATCAGCCGCAAGTTCGTGGGTGATCCTTCACTGATCGACCGATCCCTGGTGACGCTCGCGACCAACCGCGGGCTGATGCTGGTGGGTGAGCCGGGCACAGCGAAGTCGCTGCTGTCCGAGCTGCTCGCCGCGGCGGTGAGCGGAACCTCGACGCTCACCATCCAGGGCGGGGCGGCCACCACCGAAGACCAGATCAAATATTCGTGGAACTACGCGCTGCTGGTCGCCGAGGGCCCGTCCACCCGGTCGCTGGTGGCCGCTCCGCTGCTGCGAGGCATGGCCGAGGGCAAGGTGGTGCGCTTCGAGGAGATCACCAGGTGCCCGCTGGAGGTGCAGGACTGCCTGCTGTCGCCGCTGTCGGACCGGGTGCTCGCCGTACCGGAGCTGACCGGTCCGGAGGCGATGGTGTTCGCCCAGGAGGGATTCACCGTCATCGCCACCGCCAACACCCGCGACCGCGGCGTCAACGAGATGAGCGCCGCGCTCAAGCGCCGGTTCAACTTCGAGACCGTCTTCCCGATCGCCGACTTCGACACCGAGCTGCTGCTGGTGGAGGCGGAGGCCACCGCTCTCCTGAAGCGCTCAGGCGTCGGCGCGCCGCCACGGCGCGACGTGCTGGAGGTCCTGGTCACCGCGTTCCGGGAGCTGCGCGAGGGGCAGAGCGCGCGCGGTGACGCCACCGACCGGCTGTCGGGGGTGATGAGCACCGCCGAGGCCGTCTCGGTCGCGCACGCCGTCGGGCTGCGCGGCTGGTTCCTGCGCGGCGAGCCCGGTACCGCCGCCGACCTGGTCTCCTGCCTGGCCGGCACGGCGGCCAAGGACAACCCGGAGGACCTGGCGAAACTCCGCAGATATCTGGAGCAGAGGCGGCACGGCGACCAGTGGAAGGCCCTGTACGAGTCCCGTCACCTGCTGCCGGGCTGACGATGGCGGTCACGTTCCTCGGCGTGCGGCACCACAGCCCCGCCTGCGCCCGACTGGTCGCCGACACCATTCACTCCGTACGGCCTGCGTACGTGCTGGTCGAGGGCCCAGCAGAGATGAACCACAGGATGGATGAGCTCCTGCTGGGTCATGAGCTGCCGATCGCGGTCTACACCAGCTACCGGGATCCGGAACGACGGCACGGTTCATGGACGCCGCTGTGCGACTACTCCCCGGAGTGGACGGCGCTGACCGCAGGCCGTGATGTCGGCTCCGAGCTGCGCTTCATCGACCTGCCCGCCTGGCATCCGGCGCTGGCCGAAGTCCGCAACCGTTACGCCGACGCCGAGGCCCGCTACAGCGAGGTGACCAGACGGCTGTGCCGTACCTTCGCCGTGGACAACGTGGACGCGTTGTGGGACCACCTGTTCGAGATCGAGCCGGCCGACGGGCTGGCCGAACGGCTGGCCACCTACTTCGACCTGGTGCGCGGCGACACGTCGACCGGGCCGGACGACACGGCCCGCGAGGCGTACATGGCGCAGTGGATCCGCGCCGCCGTCGCCGACGCGGGCGACAGGCCGGTGGTCGTGGTGACGGGCGGCTTCCACCGCCCCGCGTTGATCCGGCTGGCCGAGCAGGGTGACCGGAGCTGGCCGGACGTGCCGCAGCCGCCCGCGGACGCGGCCGTCGGCAGTTACCTGGTGCCGTACTCGTTCCGGCGGCTGGACGCCTTCGACGGCTACCAGTCGGGTATGCCGTCGCCGGGCTACTACCAGCACCTGTGGGAGTCCGGTCCCGCCGACGCCGCCCGCAGGCTCACCGAGGCGGTGACGGCCCGGCTGCGCGCCCGGCGTCAGCCGGTGTCCACCGCGGACCTGATCGCCGCTCGGACCACTGCGGACGGGATCGCGTTGATGCGCGGCCATCTGCATCCGGCCCGGGTCGATGTGCTGGACGGCCTGGCCAGCGCGCTGGTCAGCGAGGCGATCGAGGCCCCGCTGCCCTGGGCGACCCGTGGCCCGCTGCAGGTCGGCAACCATCCGGTGATCGTCGAGATGATCGCGGCCCTCAGTGGTGACCGGGTGGGCCGCCTGCATCACTCGACTCCGTTGCCGCCGCTGGTCCACGCGGTTCTCGCGGTACTGGGCGGTCCGGGTGAGGAACGGCTCGACCTCGGCAAGGAAGCCGACCGCGAGCGCAGCCACTTGCTGCACCGGCTGCGGGTGCTGCAGATTCCCGGCGTGGTGCGCACCTCGGGACCCCGCCCGGCAGGCGGTACGGAGCTGATCGAACGATGGGCGCTGACCGAGTCCGACGACCGGCTGCCCGCACTGATCGAGGCCGGTGGGTACGGCGTGGACCCGCAGGAGGCGGCGGCTGCCGCCCTCGCCGAACGGATCACGGGCGCCGACCTGGACCAGTTGGCCGACGTGCTGTTCGACACGGCGCTGTGCGGCATCGGCGAACTGACCGGACAGGTGCTGGACGACCTGGCGCGGGCTGTCGGCGCGGCGGCCGATCTGGGATCGTTGGGCCGCACCCTCACCGTCGTCCTGGCCATGTGGCGCCACGACGACCTGTTCCGCACCAGCGGCAGCACCACCTTGGGCACGGTCGTCCAGGCCGCCACCCACCGGGCGCTGTGGCTGGCCGAAGGCGTGCGCGGCGGCCCCGCACCGGCCGACCTCCCGCGCATCCACGCCGTGACCGCCGTCCGCGACGCCCTCAGACACGCCGGCCCGTCGCTCGGACTGGACACGGACGCGGCGCTGGGCGTCGCGGACCGGCTCGCCGCCTGCCAGGAGGCGCCACCCGACCTGCGTGGAGCGTCGTTGGGTCTGGGCTGGTCACTGCGTGGTACGGCTGCCGCGGACCCCGCCCGGGCGATGCGCGGCGCGTTCGTCCCGGCGTCAGCCGGGGACTGGCTGGCCGGGTTGTTCGCGCTCGCCCGCGAGGAGGTGCTGCACACCGCCGGCATGCTGGAGCTGCTCGACGAGCTGGTCGGAGGGATGACCGATGACGACTTCCTGGTGGCCTTGCCCGCGCTGCGCCAGGCGTTCGGCTTCTTTCCGCCCCGCGAACGGCACCTCATCGCCACTCGCCTGATCGAGCGGCGCGCCGGCGGCGCATCTGGATGGGACCTGATGCGGCTGGACGCGGCACCGGAGCTGGTCGCCGCCGGTATGGCACTGGACGAGCGGGTCGAGGCGGCACTGCGCCGGGAGGGACTGATCACATCATGACCGACCCCACCCTGGAACGGTGGCGCCTGCTGCTCGGCGAGCCCGGCAGCGCATGCCTCGGCGGGCAGCAGCTCGACGCACAGGCCGCCGCCCGTGACGCGGCCATGGACTGGCTCTACGGCCGCGACGAGGACCTGCGCCGACGTGGCGTACGGCGAGGCGGGACGGGCGAATCAACGCTGACCACCTTTGACTGGCTCGACGACATCACCCGGCTGTTCCCCAAGGAGACCGTCGAACGACTGCAACGTGACGCGGTCGAGCGTTACGAGATCCATGACGTGGTGACCGACCCGGCCGTGCTGGCGCGCATCGAACCCAATCCCGCGCTGCTCAAGGCGGTGCTGCGGACCAAGCACCTGATGAACCCGCAGGTGCTGCGGCTGGCCAGGCGGATCGTGGAGCAGGTCGTCCGGCAGCTGATGGAGAAACTCGCCACCGAGGTTCGCAGCGCGTTCTCCGGCACCAAGGTGCGACGGCCCGGCCGGATGCGGCTGGCGCGCAACTTCGACATGGTCAGGACCCTGCGCGCCAACCTCGGCCGCTACCAGCCCGAAACCGGCAAGGTGGTGATCGAGACCCCGTTCTTCTTCTCCCGCACCCGCCGCCACCTCGAGCAGTGGCAGGTGATTCTGCTCGTCGACCAGTCCGGGTCGATGGTCGACTCAGTGATCCACTCGGCGGTCACCGCGGCCTGCCTGTGGGGGCTGCCCGGTGTACGCACCCACCTGGTCGCCTTCGACACCGAAGTGGTGGACCTGACCGCCGACGTCGACGATCCGGTGGAGTTGCTGATGAAGGTCCAGCTCGGCGGCGGCACTGACATCGCCCGCGCGGCGGCGTACGGTGCGGGCCTGGTGGATCAGCCGCGCCGGGCGATCGTCGTGCTGATCTCCGACTTCTACGAGGGCGGTGATCCGCACCGGTTGGTACGCGTCGTGCGCCACCTGGTGGAGCAGGGCAGCAAGGTGCTGGGCCTGGCCGCCCTCGACGAGCAGGCCAACCCCGCCTACGACCGGGCGCTGGCGCAGCGCCTGGCCGATGCCGGGGCCTACGTGGGTGCGATGACACCCGGTGAACTGGCGTCCTTCGTGGCGGAGCACGTGGGCCGATGAGGACAGATCTACTCGGGCTCACGGCGGACTCCCTCGCCGCACTCGCCAATCGCGGTCTGGTCAAACGTGCCGGCAAGGAAGGCGCGCCGGAGCTTCGGACCGACGCTGACGGCACCGTGCACGGCAGCTTCCCCGACGGCCTGACCGCGAGCCTGCCTCCCGGCGGCCTCGACGTGGCCCGCTGCACCTGCAGTGCCACCGGCGTCTGCCGGCACGTCATCGGGGTGATCCTCGCCTACCAACGCCTGCCCGCTGAGGCTGACCCGGAGCCGGAGCCCCTGCCCTGGTCGCCGGGGCAGGTGACCGACGACGAACTCACCGCCAAGATCGGTGCCCGCCTGATGGCCGCCGCTCGCCGTACAGAAGGAACCGGATTCACCGCGCGGGTCCGCCGCGCGACCTCCACCGATCCGGTGCCGCAGGTCGAGCTGGCCACCGCGACCGTGCGCTTCCTGGTCCCCGGCGACCTCGGGTTCGTCCACACCGACACCGTCGCCGGTAGTCGCGACGACGTCATCGCCCTGGCGGTGTGGGCGTTCCGGGTCGCCGACGTGCTGCACCCCGGCGTCCCCGAGGTGCGGGTCGACGTCGGTGGCGAGGGCGAAGCCGGTACCGGATCCGGGCTGGAGCGGGCCCTGGGGCTGGCCGGCACGGTCCTGCGCGAGGGGGCGGCGCATCTCGGTCAGGGCCTCGAGGCCACCATCGCCGAAGTGCAGCGCCACCTGGACGCCGCCGGGTTGCGCTGGCCGCTGCTGGCCGTCGGCGACCTCGCCGAGCAACTGGCTTCCTACCGCGACCGTAGCGCCCACTACCGTCCCGAACTGCTCGCGAGCCACGTCGCCGAGTTGCACGCCCGGCACCGGGCGGTGACGCGGCCGGACACCACCCTGCGCAGCAGCGTGCTCGGCACCGCCGAGGCCGACGAGACCCCGTTGCGCCGGGCCCGGCTGGAGAGCCTCGGCTGCCGGATCCGTAGTCTCGGCGACCAGCGGATCGCCGAGGTCTACCTGGCCCACAGCGACAGTGCCATGGTGCTGGTCCTCCGCCGTCAGTGGGACGGCGACGACGACGGGGCGGCGCTGGCGCGGCGGCGGATCGCCACGTCCACGCTGGGCGCTCTGGCCACCGGCAACCTGGTCACGGAGTCCGCCGTCCGCAGCGCCAGCCGTACGGTGCGGCTGGCCACCGGGCGGATCTCCAAGACGACGGTCAGCCCGTCACGGGGCGACTGGGGTGAACTGCCGACGTCTCTGGTGGTGACCGACTTCGCCGCGCTCAGCCGTGAACTCGACGCCCTCACACTCCGGCCCATCCGCCCGCGGGTCGAAGCGGAACTGGTCCGGGTCGTCGCCGTCGCTCGGGTGGAGGGCGTCACCTACGCCCCCGGAGACCAGCGCCTCGACGCTGTCATCGTCGACCAGGCGGGTAACACCGCCACCGTCAGGGTCACTCACACCGGCGCCGCCCCCGGACGCCTCGACTCGCTGGCCGCTGTGCTCGCCGGTGAGGAGGGCGAACTGCGTTTCGTCAGCGGCGTGGTCGGGCGGACCGCAGGCGGTGTCGTCATCGAACCGGTCGGTCTGGCGGTCGGCGGCCGAGTCGTCGTCCCCGACCTACAGCCTGCCGGTGGAAGTGGCAGGCTCATGGTCGCCGAGGACGACCGGTACGAACCACTGACCGCGGCGCTGATCGACACCCGGGGACTGCTCGCCGAAGTGGCCCATCACGGCCTGTCTCACCTGCCGCCGACCTACGACGACCGGCTCGCCGCCGAGGCGCAGCGGTTGACCGTGCTCGGACTGCAGCGCATCGCGCAGGCCGTCACGGCCTTCGCGGCGACGCGGCCCCACGACTCTGACGAGGCGGTCGAGCAGGCCTGGATCGACGCTTACCTGCGCGTGGAGGCTGCTCTGGACCTGAACTGACTGACGTGTGGGGCCGCAGCCGCGATCGTCTCCCATGCCCGCCTGCGCTCCGCCTGCTGGGCACGTTGCCGGGCGTCGCAGCGGAGTTCCAGGACAAGGCGACAGCCGCTCTGGCCCGGCACCTAACACCTTTGCCGACGCCGTCGACGAAGGCCTGTCAGTGGTGGTGGCCGTGCCGGCCGAGGGTCTCCACGGGGGTCGCGCCGTGGCGGGTCCACTGCGGCACGGGGCGGCTGGTCGGGCCCCAGGTGGCATTCCCGTCCGCGTCCGAGCGCCAGAACCAGCCCGAGCGGCGCCCCTCGGGCCAGCCCTCGGGCTTGTCCTCCCACGCCTCGCCGCGGCCGTAGGGCGTCATGTCGAGCAGGCCGAGGGACCCGTTGACCGGCTCGTTGCCACGGCCCGTCGTGGAGTAGGTGAGGAACACGCGGTCGCCGTCGCGCAGGAAACAGGTGATGTGACCCATGCTGCTACCGACCGGCGCCTCCACACCGCGCACCGAGTACCAGGGCTGGGTGTAACCCATGAACTCGACGTAGGAGGCCACCTCCTCCCACCGGCCCGTGGTCAGGATGGCGAACGAGACTCCGCGGGCGTTGAGGTAGACAGCGTCCTTCAGGTGCCAGGCGGTGGTGGTGCAGCCCTCGCACTGCCCCTGGTGCGGCGCGCCGTCGTGCCACATGTGCTTGTAGACCACGAGCTCGTCGCGACCCTGGAACAGGTCCAGGAACGGGACCGGGCCGTCAGCTCCGACGACCTCGACCGCCCCGTCGAGCTCCACCATCGGCAGGCGGCGGCGGGCCGCGGCGATGGCGTCGCCCTCGC
This sequence comes from Nonomuraea sp. NPDC005983, assembly GCF_040614375.1. Taxonomy (NCBI): domain Bacteria; kingdom Bacillati; phylum Actinomycetota; class Actinomycetes; order Streptosporangiales; family Streptosporangiaceae; genus Nonomuraea; species Nonomuraea sp. NPDC005983. The sequence continues at coordinate 40,853 of NZ_JBEXUP010000034.1, read as the reverse complement.
GGGTGCAGGCCTTCTCGCGGACCAGGAGCTCGTCACGGGCGGCCTGCCAGGTGGCCAGGTCGACGATGGGCGGGCGGCCGGGCAGCGCGGCGGTCGGGTCACTCGGCGTGGTCGTCATGGTGTCCTCCGTGGTGTCTCGTGCCGGGCAGCGTCGTACGACGCCCTACGACGGTTACCAGAACAGACCCGCGACCCGGCCGAAACTCATCGCGGCAGGGGGCGCCCTCGGCCGAGCCGGCACCGATCACGTCGGGCCGGCAACGCGCCAGGCGTCACCGATCAACCGGACCGCCGGCAGATACAGGAGACGAAGCAGCACAACAGCCGACCCTGGAAGGCCAGGTCAACGGCCCTGCACCAGCTCTGGCGCCGGACACGCGGTTACAAGCCGACGACATATTCGCCCTCTAGCGAACATTCTACGTTCACCCTCTATTTAACATCCGACGTCGGACGTAGGATGTCTTCTCACAACTTTCCCCTGTCAGGAAGGGCGAGGACATGCACGATGGTTACCCCCCGGAGCGCCGTACCTGGCGCTCTCTGCGCCGTCGGGCGGGCGCTGTAATGGTGCTGGCCGGCTTACTCGTCAGCGCCTTCGGCGCGCCGGCGACCGCGGCGCCGGCGGAGACCTTCGAGGCCGGCACGACGGGCGACACCGCACCGTTCGTGGACGAGCAGGTGCTCTACAAGCAGGGCGACTTCGGATACAGCTGCTTCCGGATCCCCGCCGTGGTGCGGGCCGCGAACGGCACGCTCCTGGCGTTCGCCGAGGGGCGGGTGAAGGACTGCGGCGATGACGAGGACATCGACCTCGTACTGCGCCGTTCCGCCGACGGTGGGCGGACCTGGGGGCCACTGCAGGTGATCTCGGAGGGCAACGGCACGACCCACGGCAACCCGGTGCCGATCGTTGACGAACGTACCGGGCGGGTCGTGCTGGTGAGCACCCACAACGGTGCGGAGCCGTGTCCGAACGGCTGTGACCGCGACCCCTGGGTGCAGTTCAGTGACGACCACGGGGCGACCTGGTCGGCCGCCAGGGAGATGACCGAGGGCAAGCGTCCGGAGTGGAACTTCTGGTACGCCACCGGCCCGATGCACGGCATCCAGCTCAAGCTCGGCCCGCACGCCGGCCGGCTGGTCGTCGGGGCGAGTTTCGAAAGCTGGGACCGGGTCGGCAAGCACGTCTACGGCACGCACCTGCTCTACAGCGACGACAGCGGGGTGACCTGGAACATCGGCGCCGAGACGTCCCGCGACGACGGCACGGTCATCGCCCAGGAGGTCACCGTCGTCGAGCTCACCGACGGGCGGATCTACGCCTCGGCCCGCGAGCGCGGCACCGACGAGGGCAGCCGGGCGTACGCGACCAGCAGCGACAGCGGCGAGACGTGGGACGCCCCGTTCCGCACCATGCCGGCGCTGGCGACGACCGACATCCAGGCCTCGCTGCTGCGGTTCAGCGAAGGGCGCATCCTCTTCTCCTCGCCCATGCACCCGGGCGCCCGGGAAGCGATGGGGATCCGGTCGTCCTACGACGAGGGGCGCCGCTTCGAGACCTGGGACGAGGGCAAGGTCTTCTACTGGGGGCCGTCGGCGTACTCGGACATGGTGCGTCTGGACGGCGACGAGGCGGCCCTGATGTACGAGGCCGGCAACATCACGCCGTACGAGCAGATCCGGTTTGCGCGGTTCAACGAGGCCTACCTGGAGACGCCGAACGGCACCCCGCCTGGCATCCCCGGCCCCCCGGCGCCCGGCCCGACGACGCCGGACGAGTCGCCGTACCGTAACGAGGCGTATGTCCGCGGTGGTGCGCAGACCACCGACGGGCGGTTCGGCGACGGGCTGGCCCTGGACCGGGTGGACGACCGGGTGGAGGTGGCGTTCAACGACTCCATCGACCTCGGCGCGAAAGACTTCACGCTGACCTCCTGGATCCGGTACTCGGAGCAGGCCGGCTCGCACGCGATCCTCTGGTTCCACCGGGTGAACCGGGGCACCAACCCGCCGGCGCTGTGGCTGCGGGCCGAACCGGCCAGCAACCGCATCCGGGCGGTCCTCTCCGTCGACCGGTTCAACGTGACCGTACAGTCGCCGAGCGCGTACAACGACGGGCAGTGGCACTTCGTGGCGCTCCAGCGGGTTCGTGGCGAGCTCCGGCTCCTGGTGGACGGCGTACAGGTCTCGGCGGCGGCGGCGCCGGCCGGTTCGCTGACCCTCGGCAAGGAGTTCGGGCTCGGGGGAATCCACATCGGACAGCGGATGGACGGTGTGGACCGCTTCCGCGGGACGCTGGACGAGGTACGCGTCTACCGGCGCGCCCTCACCGGCGCCGAGCTGGACCTGATCCGAGAGCGGAACCTCCCGATCGGCGGTCAGCTTGGGCTGCGGCTGCCGTTCGATCACGTCAGCTAAGGGGACCGAACCGCTTTGGCGATGACGCTCGCGGGGCCCCGTGGGCGTCATCGCCGCGCTCGAGTGCCGGTGTCGGCCCAGTCGCCGAGGTAGGCCAGGAACTTGTCCAGCGCGGCGTACTCGTCCTCGCCGAGTGCGTGGAACTCGCCGGCGCCACGCTATCCGATCGGTAAACATAGGACATCCCATGTCGTGAGAAGCGGCGAACAGGCCACGTCCGTCGGGTGGCCCATCCGTGTCGTCGGCGTAAAATCTCCTGCCCCGCCTGTCCTTCCGGGACCGAGAGGTGGGATGTTTTGATACAAGGTCTTCGACGAGCCTGGGGGCAGCATGGGTACGCGTGACGGCGCGTCGCTTCAGGAGCGCATCGTCGCCCTGATCCACGAGCGCGGACTGGCCCCCGGGTCACCGATGCCGACCGAAGTGCAATTGATGGATCTGCTCGGGGCGAGCCGCAACAGCGTCCGCGAGGCCGTGCGGGCCCTGCGGGCGTTGGGCATCGTCGAGATCCGGCACGGTCATGGGACGTTCGTCGGGCACGCGTCGCTCGACGCCCTGACCCCGTCGCTCGCCTTCCGGGTGCGTTCGGGGCCGGGCGGCGGGATCCGCGCGCTGCAGGATCTGGTCGAGGTCCGCGAGCTGCTCGAGACCGGGCTGATCGGCCAGGTGGCCCAGAGCACCAGCGCCCCCCGGCTCGCCGCGTTGGACGCCCTGGTCACTGGCATGGATCGGGACCGCGAAGCCGATCGGGCGTTCCACGCGCTGCTGTACGAGTCGTGCGGCAACGAGCTGGTGCTGCAGCTGATCGGCCTGTTCTGGGACGTCTACCACGAGGTCGAGCCGACGCTCGGCCCGCCGGAGGAGCGGACCGAGGAGATCGTCGTCAACCACCGCCGGATCGTGGCGGCGCTTCGCGCTCGGGACGCCGAGGCCGCCCGGGAGGCGATGCGGCTGCACTTCCGCGACGTCAAGGCGCGCATCGCGCGGGCGGAGGCCCAGCCGGTACCCGCGCCGACCTGACCAGGCCACCCGGCCGTACCCGGTCACACCAGGCCCAAGCTCCCGTTCGGCGGTCCTGACGGGAGCAGTGTGTCGAGCGCCCTGCGAAACGTCTCGGCGACGGGCCCGCCAGGAACGACCACCCGCATGCCACCCGACATCGCCGGCGGCGAGTGTCACTCGTGATCGCGTTACGCATCCGAGTGTCGCGTCCCGCGCCGCCTCAGTCGCTGCATCCCTGTGTGGATGTGGTGGCGGTGGCGGTCCTGCCGTCCATCGCCGGGCGGGTGATTTCTGCGGCTGTAAGCGCGAAGCCGGTGCTCTGATCGACATCACTGGCAAAGATCATGCCGGAGACCGTTCCGTCGGACCTGAACAGAGGTCCGCCCGGAACCCCTGGCTTGACGGGCACCTGAACGATGAGGACTTCGCGGCGGACTTGGCGCTTGTGGTGGATGTCCAGGCCATGCGCGGTGCCGCTGCGGCCGACGCTGCCCGACGTCATAATGAGGTCCCCGCCGTTTGAATATCCAGCGACCGTAGCGCTTTCACCGGGTTTGATCGGGCCGAAGACCAGCGATCTTGCGCGCAGGCTTGGCACCCGCAGCACGGCAACATCACGGCCTGGGTCGAAGAGGACGACGCTGCCCTTGTAGCGCTTCCCGACTGGTCCGACCACCGTGATCGGGCCGGTGGTGCCTGCCACCAGGTGCGCGGTGGTCATAACTCGTTCAGGCGCGTAGGCGAACCCAGTCCCTTCTGGCCTGGCGTTATTGCAGGAGGGATCGTTACCGATCAGCTTGACCACGATCGACCGACTCGCTGCGACCTGAGCATGGACACTCGATGGATCCGGCATCTGCGGGGTTGGTCGTGTGGCTCCGCCTGGAGGTGCCGGTCTGTGGGATTCGTCCGCGTTCCGGAACCGCTGTGCGCAGCCCAGCGCCGTGGCGAGAACGATCAGGACCGCTCCGAGCGCGGGCAGCCTCGCGCACCACCACGATGACCGACCCGAGCCACTTTCGGAGGCGAGCCGTTGGTCGCCGGTCACGCGGCGGAGATACTCCAGACTCGGATGGTGCCGTCGTCGTGACCGGTCACGACGACGGGCTCGCCGTTGATCTCGGCGACAGTCACGGCCGTCGGAGCTTGCTCATCGGGGACGGCCAGCGTGCCGCCGAGCTGTTCGGCACGGGCGAGATCCCAGATCCGGGGCGGTTCCTCCCTGGCCTCGGTGACGGCAATCGGACGCCCGCCGAGCCGGGTCAGGGTGATCTCCTGGATGGCGTCGGCATGCCCGGACAGCGGCACCCCCACCGGCTGGCCGCTGGCCAGGTCCCAGATCCGCAGCGAGTTGTCGTCGCCGCCGGTGAGGATCACGGTGCGGTCGGCCAACTCGGTCACCGCGATGGCGTAGACATAGTCGCCGGTCTGCCGAGCGCCGCCTACGGCCTCCCCGGTGAGCGCGTCCCAGACCTCGACGTGGGGGTCGTGACCGCCGGTAATGGCAAGCGGGCGGCCATTCACCACGGCGGCGGTCATCGCGCCGTTGTAGCTGCCCCGGATCTCCGCGACGCGCTCCCCAGACGCGAGCGCCGAAACGAGCAGCACGCCCTCCTCACTACTGCTGAGCACCAGAGATCCGCGTTCGGAGGGAAGGATGCTCAGGGCAGTGACGCCGAGCCCGTGGCCGGTCATGGTCTTGCCGACCTTCTCGCCGGTGGCCAAGTCCCAGCAGCGGACCGCGCCGCCCATATAGTCCTCACCGAGCAGGGAGGTCAGGTCGAACCGGCCACCGCCAGTCACGATCACCGGACGGCCGTCGAGGGTCGCCGCAGTCAGCCGGGAGACGACCTCGTACGCATCCGCCTCGCCCTTCTCGCCTTCGAGATCCTCGCCCTCGTCGTCCCCCCAGATGGTCCCCTCGGCGTCGGGGACAGGATCCTCGGGCGCGGCGCTGTCGAGATCGATGGGGCGTGCGACACGTTCACCCGTAGTCAGATCGCAGGTCCACAGGGCGCCGTCGCCGTGTTTGCCGATCACCGCCGGGGCGCCGTCCAGGACAAGCGGGGCGAGGGCGTGGACGGCGTCGCCCTCCGGGGCGAGGAAGGAACGCAAGACTCGATGATCACTCATGCGTAGGACCGTAGTCCAGGGCGCCGACATGAACAGCGAAACGCGGAATGGCGCCCCCCGAAGTTTGACAAGATCGACAACCGTGAGCGCCACGCGGTCGAGTGCGGCATCAACCGCCTCAAGAGGCATCGGGCAGTGGCCAGGAGACACGACACGCTCGCCGTCCGCTACGAGGCGGTCGTCCTCGCCGCTGCCATCGATGAACGGCCGTGACCAGCGTCATCGAGAGCGATCCAGTAGCGGCGCTTGACCCCGATTTCGGTGCTGCGCACGTCTTCCAGGACACCGCCGTTGCTTTCGATGGTGCGCGCCGAACCGGCGTTGCCGTCGTCACAGGTGAGAAGGACTCGGTCCAGACCGAGCGCCGGCGCCTTGAGCAGAACCGCTCCCAGCGCCCACGTGGCCAGTCCTTGTCTTCTGGCAGAAGGCCGGATGCTGTAGCCGATGTGTCCGCCGCCTTCCAGGAGAAAGGCGTTCAGATAGTGTCGGAGGTCGATGGCTCCGAGGTAGGTCTCGCCGTCGACGATCCACCAGTGGGTGGCGTGGACGCGTCCTTCCCCGACAGGCAGCGACCGGTCTGACTGCTGGCGTAGTCGCTCGACCCATGAGGCGAACCCTTCTGGACTGTTGAGGTCATCGTTAGCGACCAGGCGCAAGCCGGCCCCGTCCTGGTGAGCACCGGCCTGCCACTCGTCACGCGCTGTGAGCCAGGAGGAATGCAGCCGTACCGTGGGGGCGATCAGTTCGGTCATGCGGTGGACGATAACATCCGCACCCCCTATGTGATCAGGCACTTTGTGCTGGATCGAGCCCCTGGCTCGCCAGGTGGAACCCGCAGGCCCTCCCTCATTTCAACAACCCCGAAGACGGTCGCCTCACTCGGTGCTCGCGGTCGCCATCGCCGCCCCTGCCGCCTACGCGCCGGCCCGTCGCCGCTCTCGTACCTCCTCGGCGTTGACGGTGGCCTTCGCGATGGGGCTGGGAGTCCCCGGCCAGGTGCTGGTCGTGCAGTTCAACGGCGTGGACTACGGGATCATGGTCGCCGACGTCTGCATCATCCTCGCCCCGATGCTCGCCCTGTCCTGGATGGGGTCGCGGATCGTTCAGGGCATGACGATTGGAATCGGCACATGACCTCGTCGCTGCGCACCGGTGTCCTGAAGATCGAAGGGGCCGCCGACCCGCTCTCCGGAACCCTGCCGATCTTGCACGGCGTATCCGGTCACGTCACAGAGGGGGCCGGGGTGGACGCCGAGATGCGGCGCAACCTTGGCTACGGACGCCCCCACGCGCTGCTGCCCTACACCCGGCAGAGCGGCTACGACCGCGAGCGGGCCGAGCGCGAACTCCCCACCGTAGTGCTCGAAAACGACGTTCTCACCGCGACGTTCCTCCCCTCGTACGGCGGGCGGCTCTGGTCCCTGACACACCGGCCGACCGGCAGGGAACTGCTGCACCGCAACCCCATCCTCCAGCCGGCGAACCTCGCCCTTCGTGACGCGTGGCTGGCCGGCGGCGTGGAATGGAACCTCGGCGCGACCGGGCACTGGCCGCTGACCTGCGAACCGCTGCACGCCGTACGGCTGAGCGCGCCGGACGGAACTCCCGTGCTGAGCATGTTCGAGTTTGAGCGCCTGCGCAGGCTGATCCTCCGGATCGACACCTGGCTGCCCGCCGGTTCGCCGGTCCTCTACGTCCATGTCTCGATCCACAACCCCTCGGCGGAGGAGACCGCGGTCTACTGGTGGTCGAACATCGCCGTGCCTGAGACCGAGAACGTCCGCGTCGTCGCCCCCGCCGAACGCGCCTTCCACTTCGACTACGTCTCCGAACTCCGGCGCGTGGACTTCCCCGGCCCCGACCGCGGCTACCCCGGCAGAGCCTCCCGTGCGGCGGACTACTTCATGGACATACCCGACGGGGAGCGACGCTGGATCGCGGCGCTGGACGAGTCCGGCTCGGGGCTCGTCCAGAGCTCAACCGGCCTGTTGCGCGGCCGCAAGGTCTTCTGCTGGGGAACCGGGACCGGCGGGAAGCACTGGCAGGAGTGGCTCTCCGGCCCCGGATCGGCGTACCTGGAGATCCAGGCCGGTCTGGCCAGGACCCAGCTGGAGCACCTGCCGATGCCCGGCGGGGCCACATGGTCCTGGGCCGAGGCGTACGGGCTGCTGGAGGTCGAGCCCACGGCCGTGCACGGACCGTGGAAAGCGGCCCGCGCCGCGGCGGCGGACGCCCTGACCGCGCTGGTCCCGCCGTCAGCACTGGACCAGGCTCTGGAGTTCGCAGCAGGGTTCGGGGAGCCTTCGCAGGTCCTCGCCCATGGATCCGGCTGGGGCGGGCTGGAAGGGCTGCCTGGCTTTCCGGACTCAGGCGCCGAGCAGGCTCCATGGCGGGAACTCCTGGCGACCGGCCGGCTGCCCGTCAGCGACCCGCCCGCCGCTCCGATCGTCGGACCGCGCTGGCGCGAACTGCTCGAGGAGAGCGCACGTGACTGGCACTCCGCCTATCACCTCGGCCTGGTCCGCCTGGCCGACGGAGACGACGACGGCGCGCGCGCCGCATGCGAGCGTTCGGTCTCCGAGCACGTCACGCCATGGGCACTGCGAGTCCTGGCCTTCCTGGCCGCCTCCGCCGAGGAGTCGGCCGACCTCATGCTCCGAGCGCACCGGCTGCGCCCCGATCTCCTGGAACTGACCATCGAGGCGCTCGACGCGCTGCTGGCCGCAGGGCGCGCCGAGGAGGCCCTTCGCGTCATCGGGGCGCTGCCGTCTGCCGATCGCGGCCACGGCCGAGTCCGGCTCGCCGAAGCCGACGCGGCGTACGCGTCCGGCGATCACGACCGGGTCAGGCGGCTACTGGCCGAGGGGATCCGGGTCGACAACCTGCGCGAGGGCGAAGTCTCGCTGAACACGCTGTGGCTCGCGGTCCATCCCGGAGAGCCGGTCCCGTCGGCCTACGACTTCCGCATGTCGGAGGGCTGAAACCAGCACGGGTCCGCCGTAAGGGCGGATCCGGTGACATCCCCGCCACTACGCGACAACGGAGCCCCGCCCGGGCCTCCGGGTCAGAGGGGTGTCTCGCGTCGGTTTCGAGTGGTCGAGCGAGCCAGGCGGCGGCCGAGTTTCTGAGCCGGTTGCTCGATGAACCTGTAGCTCAGGGCGGCGCAGGCGACCACCACGGTCAGCAGCACCACGGACCATGTGATCCGTGCGGGGAGGGGGACCTGGGCGGCATCGGGGATCAACCGTCGTAGGGTCTCCACCGCGAGGGGGTGCAGCAGGTAAACGGAGTAGCTGATCAGCCCGAGGCGTACAAGGAAGCGAGGCAGGGCGGATGTCCGCGCGAGGCGGCCGATCAAGAAGGTCAGCCAGGCGGCCGCCACGGCGGCGGACCAACTCCACCTGAACGCCAGCGCCTGCTCGTCGGACATGCCCCAGCCGGGGCCGAACCAGATCGCGGCGGCGATGGAGACGACGGGCACCAGTCCGATCATCCATCCCGTCACCCTTCGGCGGAGCTGCCCCTGGTCCAGCCGGTAGAGCGCTGTCCCGGCGAACATGGTGGACACGATGGCCAGGCTCTGCCAAGCGCCGATCCGGCTGTTGACCCCGAGCAGTACGACGGCCAGGACGGCCACGGCGGCCGCACCGCACAGTCGTACGCGATGACCGCCGCCGAGGATCGCGGCGAGTCCCAACAGCAGCACCACGGTCGCGATCAGTACGACGAGGTCACCGCCGAGACCGCGTGACAGGGCGCCTGCGGGAAGCACGCCGCCCACGAGCACTCCTGCCATCGCGATGGTGAGCGTGCGAGTGGTGCCCGCGCGGTGCCCGAAGACGAAGATCGCGGTAACGAGCAGGTAGAACACCATCTCGTAGGAGAGCGTCCAGAACACGTTGATGACACTGACCACCTGAAGGAAATCCTGGAGCATCGTCAGGTGAGCGATACCGGACGCGACCGGGTGGTCGCTCAACTGGCTGGGCAGGGCCGAGTACACCTGAACGAGACCGAACACGGTGCCGATGGTCGCCGCGACGATCCACAGGGGGTAGAGGCGGAACAGGCGGCTGATCCAGAAACCGGCCACGCTGCCGCGCCGTTCGAGCGAGGCCGGCACCACATAGCCGCTGACGAGGAAGAACACCATGACGCCGTATTGTCCGAAGTCGAACCATGGACTGATGTTCGCGCGAACCTCGGGAAAGAGGGGATCCAGCAAGTGTTCGAAGAGCACGGCGAGCACGGCCACACCGCGTAGGGTGTCCAGCCAGGCCTGTCGGTGGGCCGGCGGGGGCGCGTGCGTCTGGACCACGGCCTGCAGCGCGCCGCCTTCCCGGGCGGCCAGATTGATAGACATCTGGTCAAGCTATGGGGTCATCCTGAGCGAATGCTTGGAGTAAACCCAGGCGAGGTGCGTGGATGGCCTGCTGTCCAGCTCCGCGGTCGGAGCCGAATGTCAAGCGAGTTGGTCAAGAAGGCTTCGTCTGGTAACCCGTCGTCCTGTCCGTGGTCACCGGCGGTTCGCCGTTCGCGTGCCTGAGGGAGGCCGGTGGCGCACACCAGCAGGGCACGCAGCAGCGCCTCAGCGTGGGCAGACCTCCAGATAGGGCAGCGCGGGAACGTACTCCGCCCACTCCTGCCGCGTCAGCGACCGCCCGGCACGCGTACAGACGGCCTGGGCGGCGGCCTCAGGCGCGGCGGGGAAGCTTCTGACCGTGGCGTGGCCGTCGGCGGTCAGCACCCGTGAACCGTCCGGGGAGAAGGCCGCCGACCACACCTTGCCGGTCGCCGGGTCCAGCCCGCCGCCGGTGTCGGCCGAGCGGCCGATGGTGCTGCCCGACAGCGGGTCGAACAGCAGCACCCGGCCTTGGCTCTGCGGGAAGGCGATGAGGTCCTCTGCGGGAGAGTAGGCTGCGCCCGTACCGAAGACGCCGCGCACCGGCAGGCCGACGCTCCGGCGGGTGGCGGTGTCCCAGCGGGTGACGCGTCCAAGCGAGTCATGCACGATCAGGATCGTCCCTGAACGGGTGAACCACGCCTCTGTGCCTGATTCTGTGCCTGATTCGCCGGCGCCGATCTCGCCGAACGGCTGGCCGAGCGGCCTGCCGGAAGCGGTGTCGAGCAGGCGCTGGTCCCGGCCTACCACGGCCAGCCGCCGGCCGTCCGGGGAGAACGCGAGCGCCGTGGGCTCCGCCGTGGGCGTGCGCCACAGCCTGCGGCGCGCGGCCCAATCCCAGAGCTCCACCGCATGCCCGGGCCCGGTGGGCAGCAGGAGCGCGAGGCGCCGCCCGTCTGGGCTGAAGGCGACCTCCCAGCTCCCCCTGCCCGCCGCGAAGTCGGCCAGGACCTTCCCCGTGGCCGGGTCCAGGACTCTGGTCCGGCCCTCGTACACCACGGCCAGCCTGCTGTGCGGGCTGAAGGCGAAGGCGACGGGGCCCGGCATGGCAGGCAGGGCCTTCCCGTTGGCAAGCGAGCGAACGGTGATTGCGTCATCGATGTTCGAGACGACCAGATATCGCCCGTCCCCGCTGAGCACGGCCTGGCTCACCGGTTTCCGGCCCGCCTCGGCCGTCAGGTCGGCGACGTCGAGCGAGAAGACCTGGTCACCCATGAGATAGCGGAACGTCGAGCCGTCGAAGGCGCCGATCGGCCAGACGGCGGCGTCCCCGTCGCCGCGGACCTGGACCTTGGTGAGCGGCTGCAGACCGGGCAGCCGCCAGAACCGGATGCTCGTCCGCGACACCGTTGCCAGCAGCCTCCCGTCCCGGCTGAAGACCGGGTCGCCGTCGTCGTCGATCCCTTCGCCGGGCCGCTGCGCCGAGCCCTTCCTGAGGTCGGTCAGTACCAGCCTGCCCCGGACCTGCGACGCTCTCCACCTGCCGTCGGGGCTGACGACACCCGTGCGGGACGACCGCTCCGCGGGGACCACCTCCCATCGGCGGCCGGCGTAGACGCTCACCCGCGTGCCCTCGTTCCGGGCGACGGCCTCGGCCCACCTGGTGATCCGGTCCGACAGCCGGGGAGTCGGCCAGGTGCCGACAGCCTTGCCGGTGCGGACGTCCCACGCTCCGGCCTGCTCGTCGTTCGCCACGAGGAGCGTGCGGCCGGAGGGCGACAGCGCAAGCTCAAGGTCCGTGACCGGCCCGCCGCCGAGGATGACCCCGGTGACCGCGGCGACCTGCCGGCCCGAGCGCACGTCCAGCAGGCGCGCCCGGCCGCCGTGCAGGCTGACCAGCGTGCGCCCGTCGGCGGCGAAGTAGGTAAGTGCGCCCGCCCCGCCAGCGCTGTTGCGGAACATCGCCTGCTCGCGCTGGGCGAGTGCGCCGTTCAGCGCCGTTCTGGCCTGTGTCGTGCCCGCGAGCCGCCAGGCTGCCACGCTCAGCAGCATGCCGAGGCGGGGGTCCCAACGGCTGGTCGCGTCCGCCAGTGCGGCGAGGCGGATCGACTCCGAGCTGCGTAGCGCCGTCGCCAGTTGCACGGCCTTGGCGTCGGCCTCCATGCTCTGCCACACCGCCAGCCCGCCGCCCGTCAGCGCGATGACCAGCAGTCCCGCCAGGCTCAGCGTGACCAGCCTGGCCCTCCTGGCACGGCGCCTGGTCACGCGCACCGAGGACTCCAGAAAGTCGCGCTCGACAGGCGAGAGCGTGATGTTCCTGCGGTAGGTGGCCGCCCACTGCAGGGCGCTGTCCAGGCTGGTGCTCTGGAGCAGGTCTCCGTCCTTGCGCCCCGCCTGGTTCCACTGCTGCGCGCCGCTGCGGATCTGGCGGTGCGCGGCCAGACCGTCGCGGTTGGCCTCGATCCAGCGGCGCAGCCGCGGCCATGCATGCGGCAGGACGGGATGGGCCAGCCAGACCTCCTGGTGATCCCGGCCCAGCAGGTAGCCGAACACTTCCATGATCCGCGTGATGGCGGCGACCTCGGGTGCGGGCCGACCCTCGATGAATTCGGCCAGGCCCGCGTGCCGGACCGCCAGTTCGTCGTGCTCGCCGTCCACTGTGACCAGCCGCAGCAACACCTCGGGGACCAACTCGCGCTCGGCCGGGCCGAGCAGCGCGTATGACTCCTCGGCGAGCGCGCCGAGCGCCGGGTCGTCACCCGGCCCGGCCATCTGGGCCGCGGTGCGGCCGCCCTGGGCCAGCAGCCGCGCGGTGTCGAGTCGGCTGTCGCCGCTGACCAGGGCGAGCAGCAACTGCCTGGCACTGGGGCGCTCGCGTGGATCCTTCATGAGCGCCGCCCTCACCAGCGAGCGCATCGGCTCGGGCAGGACGCTCAGGTCGGGATTCGACGACAACACGCGGTGCATCACTCCGCCCAGGCTCTCCGCCTCGAACGGGTCGGTGCCGGTGGCCGCGTAGAGCATGATCCCGCCCCAGGCGAAGACGTCGGCGGGCTGGCCCGCCCGCTTGCCGGAGAACACCTCGGGCGCCATGTAGGTAGGCGTGCCGGTGACCAGCCCGGTCGCGGTCAGCGACATCTCGGCCGTCCTGGCGATGCCGAAGTCGATGACCCGCGGGCCGTCGGGCCCGAGTAGCACGTTGTCCGGTTTGAGGTCGCGGTGGACGACGCCGGCCTCGTGGATCGCGGTCAACGCCGTGGCCACCGCGGTCGCGAGCCGGTGCAGGTCCCCGTCGTTGAAGGGGCGGCCCTCGGAGATCGCCTCGCGCAGGCTGGGGCCAGGGACGTACTCGCTGACCAGGTACGGTCGCGGCCCGTCCAGCACGGCCTCGATGACCCGGGCCGTGCAGAACGAGGAGACCCGCTGAGCGGCCGCCGCCTCCTTGGCCAGTTGCGCCGCCTGGTCGCCGTGCAGGACCTTGATGGCCACCCGGGCGCCGTTCTCGGCGTACGCCTCGTAGACCACACCCTGCCCGCCGGCGCCTAGGCGGCCGGCCAGCCAGTACCCGCCCAAGCGCTGCGGGTCCCCCGGAATCAGAGCTTCCACAAGACGTTGGATGCGTCAAATGCCGGATATGTTCTGTCGGAAAACTGTAGTTTTATGCACACTCCAACGTCATTGACGCCGTCGTGCAGGCGACCCATAAGATCACCGAGCGTGATCATGACTGGTGCCCAGGACGTTGGTGCGGGCTGCACGCCACGACGGGGTGCCCGGCGGACCGTCACGTCACCGCGATGGTGTCCTTGACGACCCGGCCGGCCGCGACGACGAACGCCGGGTCGAGGAGCGCGTCGACGCCGGACCGCGGGTCGGTGTCGACCGCGATCAGGTCGGCCAGGTAGCCGGGCTTGATCGCGCCGGCCTTCTCCAGCCCGGCGGCTCGCATGCCGCTCTCGGTGGCCGCCGCCAGCGCCTGCCGTACCGACAGGCCGGACGCGACGAGACCGCGCAGCCCGTCGACGACCCCGCCGACATGCGGGTGCCGCGGGATGCCGGAGTCGGTCCCCGCGAGGATCGGCACGCCGGCGGCGTGCAGCTGGGCGACCCAGCCGCCCCTGACGTCGAGCGGGATGGGGTGGGCGTGCGCGCCGGCGACCCCCAGTGTCGGGCAGACCCCGGTGCCGGCGCTCACCAGGTCGCGGACCACGGCCGCGTCGTAGCCGTCGCCGCCCTCGGGCGAGATGAACGTCGCGTGCTCCACCGAGTCGACCCCCGCGGCGGCGGCTGCCCGGACGCCCACCGTCGACAGGGCGTGCGCGGCGACGGTGACGCCGAGCCGGTGCGCCTCGTCCACGATCGCAGCCAGGGCCGCCTCCGACACCTCGAACCGCAGCGGATCGGTGCCCGGGGTCATCCGACCGCCGGTGACCATGACCTTGACGAGATCGGCTCCTGCCTCGATCTCCTCGCCGACGGCGGCTCGGGCCCGGTCAGGCCCGTCGATCTCGTTGCCCATGAACCAGCAGTGCCCGTTCGGCCGGGTCAGCGGCCGGCCGGCGACCATCAGGCGGGGGCCCGGCGTCTTACCGGCGCGGATCTCGTCGCGGATCCGCGCGGAGAGCCCGGCCGGCGCGCCCAGGTCTCTGGCGAAGGTCACGCCGCTGTCGACCAGTTGCCGTGCCGCGAGCCGCATCCCGTCGAGTCGCGCCTCCTCGTCCCTGGCGAGCATGCTCGCCACCGGGTCGGCTCCGGCGTCGAAGGCCAGGTGCACGTGCGCGTCCATCAGCCCGGGAAGCAGGACGCGTTCGCCGAGGTCCACGACCGGGTGCTCGCCGGCGGGCGCGGCTGCCGCCGGTCCGGCCCAGGCGATCAGGTCGTCCTCGACGAGGACGATCGCGTCGTCGACGGCGTCATCGGCGAGCACGTCCGTGATCACGGTGGCGGCCTTGAACGCGATCCTCATGTGGTGTCCCGATCCCCTTCGATGCCGCTCTCGCGGTATCCCAAACTCTGCGACACGGCCGTGGCGGTGTCCTGAACGGCTGCCGACACGCTGGCCAGCCGCCTGTCGTCCATCGTCCGGTCCAGCATCGTCACGCAGATGCAGTACCTCACCGCCCCCTCGGTGTCCCAGACCGGAGCCGACACGCCGACCGTGTGCGGTGTGATCTCCCCGTTGCTGACCCAGACCCCTTCGGCCCTGACCCTGTCGAGCAGGTCGCGGATGACCTGCGGATCGGTCGGCGTCCTGTCGGTGTAACGCGGCAGCGGCGCGGCGAGGACCTCCTGGATGAAGCGCTCGTCCTGAAACGCCAGCAGGGTCTTCCCCGCTCCGGCGTTCAGCCCGATGGTGTCGCCGATCTCCACGGTGACCGCGGTCTCGGCGTTGATGTCCAGCCGTTCGACGCAGACGTATCGGTGCCCCCTGAGCGTGTAGAAGAGCACGACCTCGCCCGTCTGCTCGGCCAGCCGGATCAGGTGCCGCCGGGCGGCCGTCCGCGGCGCCCGCCGCCCGGCCGCCCGGCCGAGCGCCACAGCGGCCGGGCCGAGGGAGTAGGAGCCACGCGCCTCGGCCTGCTCCAGGAACTGCCGCGCCTCAAGAGAACGGACGATCCGGTGGGTCACCGCCTTGTGCATGCCCAGGTGCTTGGCCAGATCGGAGACACGCCACTCGGCCTGCCCCACGAAGGCCTCCAGCACGGTCAGCACCCGGTCCACGCCCTGCAACGACGCCGCCTTGACAGGCCCCTCTATCACGTCTTCCTCCAACCGCGAGTCAGCTCCGAGGATCATCGCATCCATTCTCGATCAGCGAAGTCCGGCGACCAGCGAGCCGACGTGCTCGATCTCCGACTCCGTGTTGTAGTAGTGCGCCGATGCCCGGACGACGCTCGCCAGCCCCCGCGAGGGCAGGTCCCACTGCGACGACGTGGACTTGGAGACGCTCACGTTGACCCCGTGGCCGGCCAGGGCGCTCTTCACCGTGTCGGGCGCGAGGCCGTCGACGGTGAACGAGACGATCCCGCACCGGCTCTGGCCGAGATCGTGCACCCGGACGCCGCCGACACCGGTGAGCGTACGCCGCAGCAGGTCGCCGAGCGACAGCACCCGCGCCTCGATCGCGTCCATCCCGAGGTCCAGAGCGTAGTCGACGGCCGCGCCCAGGCCGACGACGGCCGCGTAGTTCTTCTCCCACGTCTCGTAGCGGCGGGCGTCGGGGTTCAGTTCGAACTCCGTGGGCGACGTCCACACCGCCGAGCCGTTGTCCAGCATGGCCGGCTCGAACGTGCCCATGGCGCTCTCGCGCACGTACAGGAAGCCCGTGCCACGCGGCCCGCGCAGGTACTTGCGGCCGGTTCCCGTCAGCACGTCGCACTTGAGGTCGGTGACGTCCAGGGCCAGTTGCCCGACGGACTGGCAGGCGTCGAGCAGGAAGGGCACCCCTGCGGCCTCGGCCAGCGCGCCGACCGCCGCCGCCGGGTTGATCAGGCCGCCCTGTGTCGGGATGTGTGTGATCGACACGAGCTTGACGCTGTCGTCGTCCAGCTCCTTCTCCAGCAGGTCGAGGTCGATCTGCCCGCTCGGGTCGTCGTCGATGACCCTGACCTCGACACCGAAGCGCCTCGCCTGCTGCAGGTAGGCGATGGCGTTGCTGCCGTACTCCGACTGGCAGGTGAGGATCCGGTCTCCCGGCGCGAGCCGCATGCCGTAGAACACCATGTCCCAGGCGCGGGTCGCGTTGTCGGCCAGCGCGATCTCCGACGGGTTCGCACCGATCAGGCGGGCCAGCGAGTCGTAGGTCGCCTCGATCTGGCCGGCGCGCTCGCGCTGGGTCTCGTAGCCGCCGCGGGTGGCCTCGGCCCGGAGGTAGTCCGTCGTCGTGTCGAGGACGACCGCGGGGGGAAGGGCGCAGCCGGCGTTGTTCAGATGGACCAGGTCCCGGGATCCCGGCGTCTCATCACGTACCCGCTCGAGGTCAATGCTGTTGTTCACTGTTCGTCAGCCTTACTGAGGAATTCTCGTGCCCGCGCCGTCTGTGGGTTGGCGAGCACCGCGTCCGGGTGGCCTTCCTCCACGATGACGCCGCCGTCCATGAAGCACACGTGGTCGGCGACCTCGCGGGCGAAGCCCATCTCGTGGGTGACGACGATCATCGTCATACCCTCGGCGGCGAGGTCTCGCATGACCGAGAGCACCTCGTTCACGAGCTCGGGGTCGAGCGCCGAGGTCGGCTCGTCGAAGAGCATGACCTTGGGCTTCATCGCCAGGGCCCGGGCGATGGCGACGCGTTGCTGCTGCCCGCCCGACAGCTCGTTGGGGTAGTGGTCGCCGCGCTCGGCCAGGCCCACCCGGTCGAGCAGCCCCATGGCCAGCTCGCGGGTCTGCGCCTTCTGGGCGCGGTTGACACGGAGCGGCCCGGACATGACGTTCTCCAGCGCGGTCATGTGCGGGAAGAGGTTGAAGCGCTGGAAGACCATGCCGATCTGGCGCCGCTGGTCGGCGACCTCCTTCTCCGGCAGGGGGATCAGGTGGTCGCCGTCGATCCGCAGGCCGATCAGGTCGCCGTCGACCCAGACCTCGCCCTCGTCGGCGGGCTGCAGCCCGTTGATGCAGCGCAGCAGGGTGGACTTGCCCGAGCCTGACGGGCCGATGAGGCAGCTGACCGAGCCCCTGGCCACGGAGTAGTCGACTCCCTTGAGGACGTGCACGGAGTCGAACCATTTCTGGATCCCGTTCAGGACGATCATCGGTGTCTCCACTAGACCTCCTTCGCCACGGCGGACTTCGCCACGACGGACTCGGTCCTGGCCTGCGGGCGCGACCTGGGTGCGTAACCCTTGGAGTACTTGCGTTCCAGCAGCGCCTGGACGTAACTGAGCAACGAGGTGAGCAGCAGGTACCAGAAGGCGGCGACGATGAGCAGCGGGATCGTCTGGTAGTTCAGCGCGTAGACGACCTGGGCGCTGTGCAGGAGATCCGCCAGGCCGATGACGCTGACCAGCGCGGTGTTCTTGAACGTGGTCACCAGCTGGTTGGCGGTGGGCGGGATGATGGTGCGCACGGCCTGCGGCATGATGATCTGGAAGACCTTGTTCGGCCGCATGCCGAGCGCCTGGGCCGCCTCGTACTGACCACGGTCGACCCCCAGCAGGCCGCCGCGCACGATCTCGGCCATGTACGCGCCCTCGTTGAGCGACAGCGCCAGCACCGCCGCGGTCCACGGTGTGATCAGCGCGTTGGCGTCGAAGCCCACCAGCGTCGGACCGAACGGTACGGCCAGCTCGATCTCCGGGAACAGGGCCGCGATGTTGAACCAGAAGATGACCTGAATCAGCAGGGGAGTGCCGCGGAAGAACCAGACGTAGGCCCACGCGCTCCTGGCCACGAACGCGTTGCTGGACGTCCGCATGATCGCCAGGAGGACGCCCAGCACCGAACCGATGATCATGACGAGGGCGGTCAGCTCAAGCGTCAGCAGGAGCCCGTTGAGGATGACGGCGCTGAAGAGGTACTGGCCGACGACCGACCACCCGAAGTTCGGGTTGGTCAACGCCACGTCGGCCAGCGACAGCGCCAGGAAGAGGATCACCGCGATGGCGACGTAGCGCCACGGGCTCTTCTTCGGGTCGCGGCGGGTCCGCGGACGGACCCCGGGGGTAACGCTCACGGGTTCGGTCGCCTCAGCCCTTGAGCTGGCCCAGCTCGCCGGCGGGGAGGACGTAGCCGGCCATCCCCCACTTGTCGTAGATCTTCTGGTACTCGGGAAGCCCGTGCAGGACCTCCATCGCCTTGACGAGCGCCGGTGTCAGCTCGGAGCCCTTGACGACGGCCATGCCGCCGGTCGAGGTCAGACTGGACTCGTCCCGCAGCAGCTCGAACTTGGTGTCCTGGGTCTTCTGCGCGTAGCCGAGCACCGGGCCGTCGGCCATGACCGCGGCGACGCGGCCGCTCGACAGGGCCAGCAGCACCTGGCTCTGGTCGGGCAACTCCACCGCCTTGATGCCCGGCTTGCCGCTGCTCGTGCACGTCTCCTCGCTGAGCTTCGGCAGCCGGGTCGTGGCCTGGAACGACCCGACGGCGACGCCCACCTGGAGCCCGCAGAGCGCCTTCGAGCTCAGCTTCTTCGGGTTGCCCTTGGGCACGGCGATCGCGGAGCCGCCCTTGGTGAAGGCGACCATGTCGAGGACCTGGAGCCGCTCCGGGCTCGGCGACATGGACGCCAGGGCCATGTCGTACTTCTTCGACTGCAGGCCGGGGATGATGCCGTCGAGGGGGATCGAGACGAGCGTGGGCTCGACTCCCATGGTCCTGGCGAGCGCCCGTCCGATGTCGGCGTTCAGTCCCATGCTCGTCTTGCCGTCGGGTGCGATGAACGACGTCGGCGGAGCGCCCGCGCTGAGCACGATCGTGATCTTCTTCGAGCTCTTCACCCCGGCGGGAAGCAGTGCTTCGACCTCTGGGCTGGGCTTGACCTGCGTGAAGGTGTCGACCTGCTCGATATTCGCCGCGCCGCTCTTCGCCTGATCGCCTTGGGGGGCGTCGGTGGGCGTCGAGCAGCTGACGAGCGCGACCGCGGACACCAACGTGGCCGCTACAACCTGCACCCTCTTCACGGGCGTTCACATCCCTCAAGACAGTCTCTCTCAGAGAGACGATGTATCGCAGAGAGTGACGCTAGTAGAGCCACTTCGGCATGGTCAAGGGCAATTGGGATTTAAAGGACCACTGCTCGCCGGGCGCCGCCGGCGCAACCACGGCAGGGACGGCCCGAAGGTGAGACCCCTCCGCGCCACCCGGCCACTACGTTCTCAGGAGAACCGCACACCCGCGATCATGCTGTGATCAGCAGACCGAGATAAAGGCTCGTCGCATTTGCCGGGAGTCATCAGCACGGCCGGCTTCGGTGGCGTAGCTGTACATGGGCGGCTATCTGGGGAAGCCGGAGGTCTCGAAGCTGCCAGTGATCCGGTGCCCGTTCCAGACCTGAACCTGGTTCTCCAACGAGATCAGCACCACCTCGTCGCGGCCATCGTGATCGTAGTCGCCCGAGACGGCCGGGGTCGCGCGCGTCCGGAGTTCCGCGCCGCGGCGCAGCCCTTGCGGGCCGCCCCAGAAGACGCGCGGACGGGAGGGACGCCTGCCGAAGGGGTCGCCGCCGCCGATGACCAGGTCGTCCCGCTCGTCCCCGTTGAGGTCGGCCGTCACCGCGACGCCTCTCACCCCGGTGAAGCGCTGGCGGCGGCCGTCGCCGAAGTGAACGGTCAACGTGCTGTCGGTCTCCGGCGGCTCCCAGCCGTTGTCGATCTCGTCGTCGCGGGTGCCGGTGTCGCCGACCGCGACGTCCCGCGTGCCGTCGCCGTCGAAGTCGCCGAACGCCGTCGCATTGCCCTCACCCAGATTGCGCCCCCTCCAGATGGGACCGTCCGGCCCCGCCTGCACCAGCCACGCGGGTCCCTGGGCATCGCCGTTGGTATCACTGATGATCAGGCTGGTGGCGCGACGGCCGTGGATCCGGTCGGCCGACACGTAGAACGGGTACGCGAGCGGCCAAGGTTTGAGCGTGTGGTGGCTGGCGGCCCCGGCGCGGGTGAACGGACCGTAGAGGACTGTGAGAGAAACGGCGTCGGCGAACTGACCCTCCCCTGGACCGGTCAGCCACACAGCGAGATCAGCCGAGCCATCACCGTCGAAGTCACCGAGCACGTACGTGCTGATGTGCCTGTCGGCGGGGAAAGGCAAGGCGACAGGCTGGGGCTTGGCGGCGACCCTCGATCGTCCGCCCCAGAACACCTGCAGCGGCGTTCTCATCTGCCCGGCGCTGATCAACAGGTCGGCGTGGCCGTCGCCGTCCAGGTCAGCCGTTCCTGTCCGCACGTCGACGTCCCAGGATTCCGAGCCGGGCATCCAGTAGGTCAGCATCGTCTTGGTCCGTGGATCGAGACCGTGCCGCGAGCCGTACACGATGGCGGTGTAGTCGGGTTCACCCTTCCTCGGCA
The DNA here is from genome assembly GCF_040614375.1 of Nonomuraea sp. NPDC005983. Lineage (NCBI taxonomy): Bacteria > Bacillati > Actinomycetota > Actinomycetes > Streptosporangiales > Streptosporangiaceae > Nonomuraea > Nonomuraea sp. NPDC005983. The sequence goes on along the minus strand of NZ_JBEXUP010000034.1, from coordinate 19,955 downwards.
TGCGCAGGGCCAGGTCGGCGTAGCCGTCGCCGTTGAAGTCATCGGGCGCGGCCGCGCCCGTGGCGGCGGGCCGAGCAGGTGGTGAGCTCAGCGGCGGCTGAGAACGGCCCGACGTCTGAGCGGCATCGGGCGCGGGCGACCGCCGAGGGGCGGAGGGCGCGAGGTCCGCGCCGCACGCCGCGACAACAATGACCGTGGTCACCACCGCCACGACCGCTTTGCAGCGCATCGCCCTCCCCTGGGACAATTCGACCAAGCGTTACGACCCTAGTCCCTCCCGACTCGAGAGGTCCTCCCGCGCCACGGTGTGTGAGGCTGGAGTGCCCGGACAGTCGGCACATCCCGCCCGCGCGGTGGGTGGCGCGATCGAGGGTAGGGGGCACACATGTGTAGATGGCTCGCCTACAGCGGCTCCCCGATCATTCTTGACGAACTTCTCTTCAAACCGGAGCATTCGCTGATCGAGCAGAGCCGCTTCGCCCGGTTGGGAGCCGAGACCACCAACGGCGACGGATATGGCCTGGGCTTGTACGAAGACAGCCGCGACATCCCGCCCACGGTGGTCCGGAGCACCATACCGGCGTGGAGCGACCTGAACCTGCGCGAGCTCGCCAGCCACTTCCGATCGCGACTGTTCTTCGCGCACATCCGCGCCTCCACTGGATCCGCGGTGCAGCAGACCAACTGCCACCCCTTCCGGTACGGCCGGTGGCTGTGGATGCACAACGGGTCGATCGCCGACTTCGGCCGGCTCAAACGCGATCTTGTATTCGCCGTTGACCCAGAGCTCTACCCGGCGATACAGGGCTCGACGGACTCGGAGGTCATGTTCTTCCTCGCCCTCACCTTCGGGCTGCGCGACGACCCGCCTGCGGCGGTGGCGCGGATGGTCGGTTTCGTCGAGCGGACTGGTCGACTGCACGGCGTCGAGTACCCGGTCCAGATGACCATCGCGACGTCTGACGGTGAGCGGTTGTGGTCCTTCCGGTACTCCAGCGAGAATCGGTCGCGGTCCCTGTTCTTCAGCACCGAAGTACGTAGCCTCCGGCAACTGCACCCGGAGGTCTTCGCCCGGGAGCAGCTGTCCGACGACGCGCGGCTCGTCGTTTCCGAGCCGCTGCGAGACCTGCCCGGCGCCTGGAACGAGGTGCCCGAGTCGACGTACATCGTGATCGAGCACGGGGCGCACGAGACACATCCGTTCCGCCCCACGCCGCCCGCATAGCAGGTGAACCCTCATCAGAGCCTGGAGCAACGGCGCCCGAGCACCGGCCCACCGCCTCCAGCTGAAGGCTGAGGGAGCCTAGCTCCCCGGGACGTCGTTGAACCTTCGATTGAAACTTTCCCCGAAATTGATGAGCACACAGGGGCAAAACCTTTAAACGACGGCGGCCCGGGACGGTGTGGAGGATGCGGGCCTCGGTGCTGGTCACGGTGCTCTGCGATGCCCGTGCCGGCAGGGCATGACCTGCCGGCACGGGCGCGCGCTACCTGCCGGTTACGGGCGTCAGGCGGATCGCGTCGGCGATGACGTAGCCGTTCGCACCATCGCTGAGCTCGACTGTGCCGGCGTTCCCCGCCACGAACGGATAGCGGCCGATGGGGACCCAGATCCCTCCGTTGGCGCGCTGGTTCACCCGGACGGTCGCCGAGCCGCCCGCGTAGGTGACGGTGTACGGCGCGTTGGACGCCCGGTTGGGGTCGGCGGTGTACCGCACCGCCACCTCGTAGACGCCGCTCGCCGGGACTTCAGGACTCCAGCGAGCAACCGAGGAGCCGTCGCCGGCGGCGTGTGAGCGGTAGTTGCGGCCGTAGTAGCCGGTCGCGCCGGTGCCAGTGGCCCACGTGCCAGAGGCGATCGCGAAGTTCAGCGCCGTGTCGTTGTCGGTGATGCCCTTGGGCGGATCGGCGGGGAAGCCACCGGTGACGAGGGAGAGGTGGTCAAGGGCGAGGGTCATGCCCCCGCCGTGGCCGGGCCCGGTGACGGTGAACGTCATCGCGTGCTTGCCGGGCTGGAGCGTGAGGCTGCCCTGCCGGTAGACCTGGAACATGGGCAGCGACGCTGAGCTGGTGTCCACCTCCGCGGCCGGCAGCGGGATGTCGTCGATGGCGACCCGCACGGTCGCGCCGTCAGGAACGCGCAGGTAGCGGATGGCCACCTCGGCCGGCGTCCGGCTCCGCCCCTTGACGACGAACGGTACCTCGACGCGGTCTCCTGCCTGCGCGGCCTGGAAGGTGAGGTACTCGCCGCCCCGGGCCAGCGGGTCGCTCACGGCCCGGCCTGTCCCGTGGCGGACGCCGGCCAGCTCGATCGCCTGCTCGGTGAGGCCGGGGCCTTCGCCGGCCGAGTCCCTGCCGTCGGTGAGCCACGCCAGGTCGAACCTGGCCAGTGCCACCCGGGCGGGGAAGGAGGCGTTCGCACCGTCCTTGCCGTAAAGCATCAGGATCGTGCCGTCCGCGGCGACCGCGAGGTCGGAGTAGTAGGACGGCCCCGCGTTGACGACCTTGCTGTAACGGTAGCTGTAGCCCTCGTCGTAGCTGATCGAGACCGTCATGTTCTCCCTGGCAGTGGAGTCGGGCCTGGAGAACAGCAGCCGGTCGGGCCCGTTGCCGCCTGGACCGCCGCTGTAGCGGCGCACTGCGGAGTCGACGGCCACGTAGGAGTCGATGGCGGTGTCCAGCTTCGGCTCCGACCACGTGGTGCCGCCGTCCTGGCTGATCGCGACGATCCGACGCTGCCCGCCGCCGACCGCGTTGCGGGTGTTGGCGACAAGTGCGCCGTCGGAGCGTTGGTAGACGCGCACCTCGTTCATCGGGTAGCTGGCGGAGACGGGAACGGGCGTGGCTGCCTGCCAGGTGGCGCCGTGGTCGTCGCTGTAGAGGCCCGACATGCCGTAGCGGCGTTCGGGGACCGAGTAGCTGATCTCCCTGCGGTGGTTCGCGGGCATGTACAGCCGGCCGTTGGCGAGTTGCAGGCCGTTGCCGGGGCCGGCGTTGTGCAGCGTCCAGCCGTTGGGGTTCCCGTCGAACAGCGAGGTCAGCTCGCGCGGCTGCGACCAGGTCAGGCCGTCGTCACGGCTGGAGATCACGAAGAGCCTGGTGCGGTCGGCCGAGCAGGTGGTGTTCCCGGCGTCACGAGTGCCGACGTTGTAGAAGAGGAAGACCTCGCCGGTGGCCCGGTCGGCGACCATCGCGGGGTTACCCGGCGAGCTGCCGTCCTGGGACGGCACGACGACCTGGGTGGGCTGCCAGGTGGCGCCGCCGTCGGTGCTGCGCCGAAGCAGCACGTCGCGGGGCCCGGCGTCGCAAACCTCGTAGCGCCCCTCGGTGAAGGCCAGGACGGTGCCGGTCCTGGTGATGCCGAGCGCGTGGACATGGAAGTTCTCGTAGGTCTGGTCGGTGTCGGCGTCCCACAGGACGGTCTCGTCGAAGTGACCCGCGCCCGCCCGCGCGGGCGGACCGGCGGCGAGTGCCGCGGCCACGATCGCCACGGCCAGGACCGTCCTGATCACAACGGTCGGTAAGGCCCGCGCACGAATGCTCGCTGACGTCAACGATGGCTCCCCTCTATGAGGTGTTCCGCCTGTTCGGCGGCGAACTCCCTGATGGCGGCCCGTTCGGCCGCGTCGCAGGGCAGTAGCGGCGGGGCGACGTGCTCGGTGCACAGGCCGCGCTGGCGCAGCAACTCCTTCACCGACGGCACGCCGGGCCGGATGGCGTGCAGCGCGGCAAGCTCGGTGGCGACCGTCTGGAGTTGGTTGAGCAGGGCGTCGTTCCCGGCCTCGTGCGCGGCGACGAGCCCGGCCATCGGCTCCGGCGCGAAGTTGGCCAGACCCGGTGCGATCCCGTCCGCTCCGGCGCGCAGCCCGGCGGCGAGCCGTCCCTCCGCCCCTTGTGTGACACCCACGCCACCCACGTCACGCGCGATGGCGACGATGCCGGTGAACAGCTCCTCATCCCCGGAGCTGTCCTTGATCCCAGCGACGTGGTCGAGCCGCAGGACGCGCGCGACCAGGGCGGGTGTGAGCGGGTTGGCGTAGCGGGGCGCGTTGTAGGCGACGACGGGAACGCCGAGGTCGGCCAGGGCGGCGTAGTGCGCGACGATCTCGTCGTCGCGGTGCCTGAAGTAGCCCGGCGGGCTGAGCAGGAAGGCGTCCGGCTCGGCCGCCAGGGCCGCCTCAGCCCTGGCGCGCGCGTCGAGCGTGCCCTGCGCCGATATGTTGACCAGCACGGGCCCGTCGGTGACGAGGGCACGCCAGGCGTGCGCGGCGGCCGTGACGTGCGCGCCGATCGACGAGGCGGGGATGAGCGGCCCCTCCCCGTTGCTGCCGAGCAGCAGCAGGCCGCGCACGCCCGCGGCGGCCAGACGCGGCAGCAGATCAGGGGCGGCGGTGTGGTCGGGCCGTCCGGGCGCCGCCATCGGCGTGACGACGGGCGCGGTCACGCCGCGCAGCAGGTTTCGGCCGTCGATCATGGTCAGTACCCCCTGACCTGCGGCCAGGCGAGCTCGACGCCGTCCGCCACGAGACCGTGCTGGAACTGGGCCAGCAGGAGCTCGTCCTTGTGGACCTGCTCCGGCTCCAGGTGGCGGTCCAGGCAGAACGAGGCGAGCGCGCCCGCGGCCTCGCCGATGTTCCACTCGACCGGGTGCAGGCGGTAGCAGCCGTTGGTGATGTGGGTGGTCCCGAGGTTCTTCGCGGCGGGCAGCAGGTTGCGCATCCGTACCGGCAGCAGCGCGCCGAGCGGGATCTGGAAGGGGCAGCTCGCCACGTCGATGTAGGTGTCGCCGCCGGTCGAGGGGTGCAGGTCGATGCGGTACATGCCGATGCCGACGCTGTCGGGGTAGTCGACCGCGCCGCGCTCGCCCCGCACCGAGTAGGCCAGGTCCTGCTCCACGACGGTGTACCTCGCCGTGATGCGGCGCGACTCGCGGATGTAGGGCGCCTTCGCCAGGCCGTCGGTCGTGCCCATGACGTCGCCGCGCGGGCGCAGACCGGGCCAGCCGGTTCCGCCGTCGGGGCGGGGCGCCTCGGTCTGCAGCCAGTACAGCATGCTCAGGCTGAGTTCCCTGGCACCGGCCAGGTGTCGTCGCCGTTCCTCGTCCGGCACGCCGATGAGCGGGCCGGGTAGGTAGTCGATCATCGGCCAGTTGACCACGACGACGTCGCTGTCCAGGAACCCCGGGCTGAACACCCCCCGTGACAGGATCCGGCGGAAAGTCCACAGGTCCTTGTCGCCGGGGTCCCTACTCTGGTCGGCGAACGTCGGCCCGCTCGCTTCATTGGGCACGAACCGGCGGGGCACGGTCTCCAGCGTCCGGGGATCGGGAGCGGTCAGGCTGAGCAGCCGGTCCGGCCAGAACGACGGACGGTACTCGCGCCAGCGGGCGTATCCGGCCGGGCGGTCGATGGTGTGGTCCTCGCCCGCGCGGTGATCCACGGCGAAGACCCAGGAGAACGCCTGCATGTTGGCGGGCTGCTCCTCGGCGGGGGCGCTGGGCTCCCCGGTACGGGCTGCCGACTCGAAGCCGGTGACATGCTCGGTGCCGGTAAGCGGCAACAGGTCGCCGAGTTCGGTCGCGTCGAGCACGTAGCGGGCCTCGATGACGACCCGCTCGCCGCCGGGCCCGACCAGCGTCAGGGCGCGCACCCGGTCATGCTCGACGTCCGCGGACACCGCAACGTGGCCGTACAGGATCCGCAGGGTTCCGGCGGCCAGGTACGGTGCGACCATCGCGGACAACACGGCGGCGGCGACCCGGGGCTCGTGGCACAGCCGGCTGACCCGGCCCTCGCCCGGGTTGAGGTCAGGACGGTCGCGGGCCTGCGGGGTGAGCGGATACCAGTCACGGTAGTAGCGCCGGATCTCGTCGCGCAGCCGCCGGTAGCTCCTCGTGCAGCCGAACTGCTCGATCCAGGGATGCTCGTCCGGCGGGGTCCCCTGGGTGGTGAGCTGGCCGCCCAGCCAGTCGGTCTCCTCGGTCATCACCACCGAGCGGCCCCTCCGGAGTGCGGCCAGTGCGGCGGCGACGCCGCCCAGCCCGCCTCCCACTACCAGTACGTCTGTCATGCGGTCGGTCACGGAGCGCCTTTCTCCAAGCGGACGGGGGTCGGATCCGGTGTGGGAACGTGGATGGTCACGGGTGGGCCGCCGACCGCAGGTGGCGGCGCGAGCAGGAGTTCTCCCGGTCCGCCGAGGACGACGGCGGTGACCGAGGCGGCGTCCCTGCTGTACTCGGTGACCGTCAGGTGGGGTGGGGCGTCGAGCAGCACGTCGTCGCCGAGCAGCACCCGAAGGCGGGCGTCGGCCGTCACGGTGAGCGGCCCCTCGCCCAGCTGCAGCCCGGCCAGCACGGCCGGATGGCCGGGGTGTGCGAAGCGCCAGCCGTCCTCGCGCGGGTCGGCCAGTTCCTGGAAGGCCAGGTGGGCCAGCAGCGAACCCCAGCCGAACAGGCCGTCCGAGCGTGCCGCCAGCGGTCGGACGTCCTCGCCCGGCACCGTCGGGTAGTTCTCCCTGACATGGCTGTGCCTGGCCCATTCGCCCAGGTACATCGCCAGGAGCCGGTCCACCACCGGCCGCGTGGGCAGGCCGTAACGGCGCAGGCCCGACACCGCGAGGAAGGCGAGCGGCGCCCAGATCCGGCCCCGCCAGTACGTGTCGGTGAACCCGATGTCCTCGCGTGACACGCTCGGCAGGGGAGGGTCGCCGCCGAGTGCCTCGGGGCGCAGCAGGCGCTCGGCCAGCTCGCGGGCGCGCTCGGGGGAGGGCACTTCGGCCAGGAGCGGGTAGAGCATCGTCGGAGACAGGTGCGGGGAGTGCCGGCCGTCGGCGTACAGGTTCCGGTATGTGCCGTCGTGCCACATCAGCGCGTCCATGCGGGCGCGGGCGGCGTCGGCCTCCTTTCGGAGCCTGACGGTGTCGTCCATGTGGCCCAGCAGTTCGGCGATGCGCGCCAGGGCGTCGGCGTCGGCGATGTGCAGCGCATTGAGGCCCACATCGGCGAGGTCCATCGTGTGCGTCGCAAGGTCGAGGTGGACGTCGTCGTACATCGGGGAGTCGTCGAGCCCCGACTCCCGCCGTGCCCGGTCGGTGGTGGCGGACTCCGGGTCCCCCTCCACCGGGTCGGAGCCCCACGCGAGCAGCCCGTGCGTGCCCCGCCTGGCGATCGGCCACCACGCGTGCCACGCGGACAGGACGGGGTAGGCACGCTCCAGGAGGCTGCGATCACGCGTCTGCTCCCCAAGGCCACCGCCGAGATAGGCGGCCAGCACCGACAGGGCGCCCACGGGCGGCTGCGACCTGTCAGCGGTGCGGCCACGCTCGTCCGACACCCGGTTGGGCAGCATGCCGTGCTCGTCGGCATGGTCGAAGATCTGCTCGAAGATGCCGCGGGCATAGTCCCGGTCGGTCCACGCGGCGACCAGGCCGGTGAAGAAGGTGTCCCAGGTGTGCAGGGCCCAGGTCCCGTAGAAGCCGCCGCGGTCGGCGCTGACGAAGTCGCGCGAGGTCGGCGTGAGAACTCTGGCCAGGTCGGGGGCGTAGATCGTGTTCCAGGTGACCGATCGCTGGTAGGGATCGCCGGCCTCGGCCAGCCATCCCGACGTGCGGATCCGCCCGGCCAGGGCGTGGTGGCGGCGCCGGCCGAGCTCGGCGTCGATCGGCCCTGGGGCGGCGTCCCGTACGGTGACCTCGCAGCCCTGCGGTTCGACCGCGGGCGTGAGCCGGACGCGCAGTGGTTCGCCGTCGAGCCGCTCGGTTGCCACGCGCAGGCACAGCCCGTCGGGCGGTGGTGTGGTCTCTCCAGGTGGGCGCGGGGCCTCCGGAACGCGCGTGGTCTCGGCGGGGTGTGACACGCCGAGGACCCACTCCCGCGGGTCGCCTTCGACGCCGGCCATCCGATCCACGATCAGTACCAGATCGGCGGGGCCGTCCACGGATGCGGTCAGGCACAGGACGTCGCCGTCGCCTCCGGCGAAGCGCAGCTCCAGCCGCGTCTCCCAGGCGTGCACCGTGACCTCGGCGTAGTCACCGTGCACCGTGTGATGGCCCAGCCTGACCAGGCCGTCACGCCAGGTGAAGCCGTCCATGAGCGGCCCGTCGCCGGCGCGCAGCCCGGCCCGGATCCGCAGTCCGCTGGGCAGATGCGCGTAGCCGGTGTGGTAGCGCACGTCCCAGGTGTTCCAGCCGCGAGGTTGCGGCGTCATCCGGTCACTCCTTCTGAGAGGTCGAGCGCCGCGTCGAGGAGCTCCCTGGTGTAGGGGTGACGGGGCTCGGTGAACACGTCCTCGGTGTCGCCCTGTTCCACCAGGACGCCCTCGCGCATCACCGCGACCCGGTCGGCGATCTGCCGGACCACGCCCAGGTCGTGGGTGATGAACAGCAGGGAAAGGTCGTGTGCGGCACGCAGGTCGATCAGCAGCCGGAGGATCTGCGCCTGCACGGACACGTCCAGCGCGGAGACCGCTTCGTCGCAGACCAGCAGCCGGGGCTGCAGCGCGAGGGCGCGGGCGATGCTGACCCGCTGGCACTGGCCGCCGGACAGGGCGCCGGGGCGCCTGCTCGCGACGTCCGGGTCGAGACCGACGTCGGCCAGCAGCGCGGCGACCCCTTCGGCGACATCGCCGGGCGGGGCGGTCGCGGGGTGGGCCCGCCACGCCTCGGCGATCAGGTCGACGACCCGCATGCGGGGGTTCAAGGACGACCGCGGATCCTGGAAGATCATCTGGATGCTGCGCTGCAGGTGTCCGGAGCGGGAGCGGATCGGACCCAGAGGTGTCCCGTCGTAGGCGACGGCGCCCGCAGCCGGACGGACCAAACCGATCACGGCCCGCGCGACGCTCGTCTTGCCCGATCCCGACTCGCCGACCAGCGCCAGTGTCTCTCCCGGGCCGACGGTCAGGTTGACGCCGCGTACCGCCTCGTGGGCGCCGCGGCCTCTGCCGTACCGGACCCGCAGATCGGTGACGGTGAGCCCGTTCACGAGCCCTCCTTGGCGAAGTGACAGGCGGTTCGCCTGCCGGTCGTGAGCGAACGGACCTCCGGCCGCTCCTGCGTGCACACCTGTCTGGCGATGGGGCAGCGGGGATGGAACGGGCAGCCAGGCGGTCTGTCGAAGGGGTTGGCGGGGGTCCCGGGAAGAGGTTCGGCGGGCACGCTCTTGGCCCGCACGGACGGCACGCTCGCCAGCAGCGCCCTGGTGTAGGGATGGTGGGGGGCACGGAACACCTCGCGAGCCGGGCCGCTCTCCGCGACGCGGCCGGCGTACATGACCACGACCTCGTCCGCGACGTGGGCGATCACCCGCAGGTCGTGGCTGACGAAGAGCATGGCCAGTCCGGACTCCTCGCGCAGCCGGGCGAGCAGGCGCAGGACCCGGCTCTGGACGGTGACGTCCAAAGCCGTGGTCGGCTCGTCGGCCAGAAGCAGCCGGGGCTCGCCCGCGAGCGCGAGGGCGATCATGGCGCGCTGGCGCAGCCCGCCGGAGAGCTGGTGCGGGTACTGGCGGGCCCGGCGCCCAGGATCAGGCACGCCCACCCGTTCGAGCAGGGCCTGCGCGCTCGCCAGCGCCTCGGAGCGGGACGCCCCGCCGCGGCGCAGGATCTCGCTGACCTGGCGGCCGATCGTCTGACTGGGGTTGAGCGCCGCCAGCGGGTCCTGGAAGATCATGGATATCTCGTGCCCGCGGACCGCCCGTCGCCGGGCGGGAGTCGCGGCGAGCATGTCCTCGCCTGCCCACCACAGCTCGCCCGAGCAGGACGCCTCCTCGGGCAGCAGCCCGAGGACGGCCATCGCGGTCATCGTCTTCCCGCTGCCCGACTCGCCGATGAGCCCGGTGACCGAGCCGCTCCGCACCTCGAAGGAGACACCCTCGACCACCGGCACGGCCTGCCCCGAGCGCGCGGGCAGCAGCACCGACAGCTCGCGTACGTCCAGGAGTGTCACGAGGAGGTCACCGTGACCTTCGAGAAGTCCGGCAGTGCGCTCGGGTCGAGCACGAGCCCCTTGACCGACGGCCGCCAGGCGTAGGGGACCTTGACGAACATCGGGTACATGCCGACAGCGTCGTTCCAGATGACGCCGATCGCTGCGGCGTAGAGCCGCTTGCGCTCGGCGGCGTCGCTGGTGGCCTCCGCGCCGGACAGGAGCTTGTCCAGTTCCTTGTTGCAGTAACCGGTGCGGCCGGCCGCGCACGGGTAGAGGCGGCCGAGGTTGGTGGCGGCGTCGCGGGTGGGTGTGGCGAGCTGCTGGAAGTTGATGTCCCACTTCATGGCCAACAGGTCCTCCAGGAAGACCGCGGGCTCCTTCTCCTGGACGTCGGTCTTCACCCCGATCGCGTCCAGATCGGAGGCGACCGCCTGCACGAACTGCCGGAACTCGGCGCCGGAGAACTGCATCCGCAGCGGCTTGGAGAAGTCGAACCCGGCCTCGGTCAGCGCGGCCTTGGCGGCCTGCGGGTCGGGCGTCACCGGGGTCTGCGCGGCGTATCCCAGCACAGTGGGGGCGATCGCGGAGTCCGCGGGCAGGCCCGTCTCCGGGTACAGCGAGGTGATGATCTTCTTGAAGTCGACCGCCTGCCGTAGCGCGCGGCGTACCGCGGCGTCCTTCAGTGCCGGCGTCCCGGAGTTGAACCACTGGGTGAAGACCGCCGTGCCGGGTACGCTCTCGACCGTCACGTTCTGGTCGCCACGCAGGGTCGCGAGCTGGTCGTCGGGGATGCCCCAGATGACCTGCACCTCACCGGTGCGTAGCGCCGTCAGCCTGGCCGACAGCTCCGGGATGGTCTGGATGGTCAGCTTCCGCAGCTTGGGGGCGCCGTCCCAGTATTTCGCGTTCGGAGCGAGCACCAGCCGCTCGCCGGGGCTGAAAGAGGTGACCGTGAACGGCCCCGAGCCGACCGGCGCGTTGAAGAAGCCCTCGCCGGACGCCTTGGCCGGGGTCACGTAGAACAGCGTGAGCTTGCCGAGCAGCGCGGCGTTGGACGCCTTGGAGGTGAACACGACCTCGTGCTCGGAGGGGGCCGTCACCTCGGTGTCGGGGAAGTTGCCCGCCAGCGGGCCCTTGAGGTCCTTGACCCGTTTGAAGGAGGCGGCCACGTCCGCCGCGGTGATCGGGCTGTCGTCGGAGAAGGTGGCGTCGCGGAGCGTGAACGTCCAGGTGGTGGCGTCCTCGCTCGACGACCACTTGGCGGCGAGGTCGGCCTGGTAGGCGCCGTCGGCGCCCTGCCGCACCAACCGGCCGAAAATCGCCTGCGCCGCGAGTTGGGTGCCCGAGGCCATCGCGGACGGGCCGTGCGGGTCGAGGCTCTCCACGGAGTAGGTCCCCGCGGCGGTCAGCTCACCGGACCCGCCGGTGGTGGTGGGCTCGTCCGCGGTGCGGCCCCATCCGCACCCGGCGAGCAGCAGCGCGGCGGCGGCCACGGCAATGAGAGTTCTTCGAGCGGACATGGGGGTCTCCTTAACGCGAGAGCTTGATGCGTTCGGAAAGCTGGTCGCTGGCCAGGCCGACGCTGACGACCAGCAGGGTCAGGGCGATGCCGGGGAGGGTGGAGATCCACCACGCGGTCTGCAGGTAGTCCTTGCCGCCCGCGATGATCTGCCCCCAGGAGACCGTCGTGGGCGGCAGTCCGATGCCGAGGAAGCTGAGCCCCGCCTCCGCCAGGACTACCAGCCCGAACTCCAGCGTGGCGAGGGCGACGATCGGGCCGGCTGTGAAGGGCAGGATGTGGCGCTTGAGCGTGGCCAGGGATCCGACGCCCATGACACGGGCGGCGTCGACCCAGCCGCGTTCGCGCGTGGACAGCGCCGACCCCCTGGCGACGCGGGCGAACGGGATCCAGGCCGTCACCGATAGCGCCAGCACCACCACGAACACGCTGCGGTCGAGGATGCCGGCGATCACGATGGCGAGCAGGATCCCCGGGAAGGCCAGCAGCACATCGAAGCAGCGCGCCAGCACGGCGTCCAGCCAGCCCCCCGCGTACCCGGCGATGAGGCCGAGCACGAGGCCGACCACGGCCGAAACGAGGACCGTGGCGAGGCCGATCAGGACGGACGTGCGGGCGCCGTACACGATCTGGGCGAGGACGTCGCGTCCCAGTGCGTCGGTCCCCAGCCAGGCGACCTGCCCGGCACCGGTCGCCGCCCCCGGTGGCAGCAACCGCTGCATGACGCTGGTGACGCGCGGGTTGTAGTCGACGAACAGCGGCCCGAGCGCGGCCGTCAGCAGGTAAAGACCGACGATGAGGTACGGCACGCGGGCCAGCGACCGGTTACGCGGGCTCATCGGCGGCCTGCCAGCCTGATGCGCGGGTCCAGCCCCGAGTAGGCCAGGTCGGCGACGAGGTTCAGCACGACGATGACGCCGGCGATCAGCAGGGCCGCCGCCTGGACGATCGCGTAGTCCCGATTGGCCACCGCGTTCACGATCAGCGAGCCGAGCCCTGGCCAGGCGAACACGTTCTCCACCACCACCGCGCCGCCCAGCAGCGCCCCGAACTGCAGCGAAACCACCGTCACCACCGGGATCAGTGAGTTCTTCAGCACGTGGCCCACCAGCACCTGTGGCTCGGTGAGCCCCTTGGACCTGGCGGTCTGCACGTACAGCTCGCGCATCGACTCGGCGACGCTGCTGCGCGTGAGGCGTGCCACGATCGCGGTGAACGGCAGGGCCAGGGTGATGGCGGGCATCACCATGTGCGCCGGGGTCCCCGAACCGGCGCTGGGCAGGAGCCCCAGCGTCAGCGCCAGCAGCAGGATCAGCATGATGCCGACCCAGAAGGTGGGGAAGGACTGCAGGCCGATGGTGGCGGCCGAGACCACTCGATCCACCGCCTTGCCCGCCCGTCCGCCGGCGATGGTCCCAAGCGTCAGGCCGGCCAGTACCGCGATCACGGTGGCGGCGACGGTCAACTCCAACGTGGCCGGCAGCCTGCTCAGCACCACAGCCATGGCCGGCCGGTCGAGCCGGTAGGAGCTGCCGAAGTCGCCGCTGAGCACCTGGCCCAGGTAGTGGGCGTACTGCGACCAGAGCGGGTCGTTCAGTCCCAGGCTCTCGCGGAGCGCGGCAATCTCAGCAGGGCTCGCGTCCGAGCCGATCAGCAGGGTCGCCGGGTCACCGGGTGCCCAGCGGACGATCAGGAAGATGAGGGTGACCGCGCCCCACATGACGAAGACGCCGACCAGGAGCCGCTTGACGATGAGCTTCGTCACGGTCGGACCCGCGCCGGTGCGATCGAGTCGCCCGTCACCTGAGGGCACGGCAGGAACAGCGTGCGCTGCTCCGCCTGACCGTCCAGCAGGTTGATCAGCATGTCGACAGCGGCCCTGGCCATCTCCGTACGCGGGATCGAGAAGCCGGCCCAGTCTCTGGGTGAGGCCGACCAGGTAGGGGGGTCCCCGAGCAGGGCCACCGAGACGTCCTCGGGGATGCCGACGCGGGCGCTTGCGGCCGCCTCCTGCAGCGCGACCGCCACCCGGTCGTCTTCTGTGGGTTCCACCACGATCGCGGTGACGCCGTCCGCCAGCCAGCCGACGAGCCGGTCCGCGGTGAGCCCGTCCGGTTCGATGATCCGCTCGTCACTGGTGACGCCCGCCTCGGCCAGCCCCTCCTGGTAGCCGCTCGCGCGATCCTGGCTGGGCTCGGACTGGTCGCCCGCGGCCAGGTAGAGCAGCCTGCGGTGGCCCAGTGCGGCCAGCCGCAGCACGACGTCCCTGGTCGCGGCGGCGTAGTCGGCGGCGACGAAGGACAGTGCCCCGCCCTCGACGTGCCTGCGACCGACGAACACCACCGGGAAGTCCTCGGCGACCAGGCGCTCCAGATCGTCGCGCCGAATGTGCCGGCCGAGCAGCACGCAGCCGTCGGCGACCTTGAGCCGGTTCACGTCGCCCGCGTAGACGCCACGCCCCTGGTCGTAGCCCGCGGAGGTGAACAGCACCAGGTCGTAGCCGCGCTCAGCGGTTTCCTCCTCGACGCCCGCCAGGAACGGGTAGTAGAAGTCCCGCTGGTCGAGGGGGAAGACGGTCTCGAAGGTGTAGAGGCCGAGCAGCCGGTTGCGTCCGCCCTTCAGGCTGCGGGCCGCCGGGTTGGCGGTGTAGCCGAGCTCGCGGACGGCGTCCATGACACGCTCGCGGGTGGCGGCCGGGATCTGCGACCGGGATGGATCCTCGTTCAGCACCAGGGACACGGTGGACTGGGAGACGCCGGCGAGACGAGCGATGTCGATTTGCGTAGCTTTGCGCCGTTTCTGGGTATTCACGGGATCTTCCTAATACGTACCAGTAACAGTGTGTAGACGGTATTTGTGAGCGTTGCGAGCTGTCAAGAGCGCTTCCGGTCTGCCCGAATCCTCGGCTCTACGGGAAACCGTGCTGATGACCAGGGGTCCGCGCCCACCTGAGACGGCAGGCGGCCGTCCCGGACGACCGGGTGCTGACGGGCGGCCGGTTGCGTCCGGACCTGGCCGCCCGGCTCCCCGCCCCCACCTGGAGGACGGCGGACGTGCATGTCGTCCCTTGATCGGGCGTCGCCACGATGTTGACCTTGACCTGGGCGTACGCTGCCGAACGCCTTCCTAGGCTGTGCCGCATGCGTCTGCCCTGGGTGATGAGCGTGCTTGGTGCGACCGTCATGGCCGCGGTCTCGTGCACTGCGCCGCCCACGCCGCCCGCGGTGGTCGCCAGCACCCCCGCCCCGCCGCCGAGCCCGTCTCCACGCAGGCAGGCGGAGCCGCGCGTACGGGAAAAGGTGACCGACGTCTACGCCCACGACCGGCCGGGGATGCTCAGCCCGAAGGTCAGGGACCTGACCCCGCGCGTGTACGTGCCCAACAGCGAGTCCAACACGGTGGACGTCATCGACCCCCGGACGTACCGGGTCGTCCACCGCTACCGGGTCGGCATGCTGCCGCAGCACGTCGTGCCGTCCTGGGACCTGAAGACGCTGTGGGTCAACGAGAACAAGGGCAACCGGCTCACTCCCATCGACCCGGTCACCGGCCGTCCCGGCAAGCCGGTGCCCGTGGACGACCCGTACAACCTGTACTTCACGCCCGACGGCTCGTACGCCGTGGTGATGGCCGAACGCAACAACCGGCTCGACTTCCGCGACCCGGACACGATGCGCCTGATCCGCTCTCTGGAACTGCCGTGCAGGGGCGTCAACCACGGCGACTTCACCGCCGACGGATCGGTGTTCCTGGCGAGCTGCGAGTTCTCCGGACAGCTGGTGGTGATCGACTGGAAACGTCCGCGCGTGCTGAAGGTGATCGGCGTGGGGTCGGCGAACATGCCGCAGGACGTCAAGCTGTCACCCGACGGGCGGCTCTTCTACGTGGCCGACATGATGGCGGGCGGCGTGTGGATCATCGACGCCGCCACCCTCAGGAGGGTCGGTTTCCTGCGCACCGGCAGGGGCGCGCACGGCCTGTACGTCAGCAGGGACTCGCAGCTGCTCTACGTCTCCAACAGGGGAGAGGGCTCGGTCTCCGTGGTGTCGTTCGCCGACCGCAAGGTGGTCGATCGGTGGCAGATCCCCGGAGGCGGCTCGCCCGACATGGGCGGGGTGTCGGCGGACGGCAAGCAGCTCTGGCTCTCCGGCAGGTACCACGGGGTCGTCTACGTGTTCTCCACCGTGACGGGCGAGCTGTTGCACAAGATCAAGGTCGGCCGGGGGCCGCACGGCCTGTGCGTGTACCCGCAGCCCGGACGCTACTCGCTCGGCCACACGGGGATCTTCCGCTGAGCGCCTCATCGTGTCGCGTATGACGACGCCGCCGCGGTCGTAGCACGTCTCGCACGCCTGTCGCCGGCGTAAGTCGCCTGACGCCCCTCGCCCGCCCTCGCCATGCCCGCCGTCGCGATGCCGCCCTCGCCATGCCCGCGCTCGCCAAGCGGCCCTGCTGCCGTGGCAAAGAGTTCGTTCTGACGCGTCCGACACGCCGAATCAAAACGGTCTTTGCTGGCATAAATGGGCACTTTCTCCCTAACTCGACATACGACGCAATTGTCCGGCTCGGGTTACAGGCAGCAGGCAAGCCCGAGGAGGGACATGTACCGACAGTTCGGTGCCGTCGTCACCGCCGCCCTGATCGCTCTGCCCGTCATGCCGAGAGCCGCCTCCGCCTCGCCGCCAGAAGTCGACAACATCGCGCACCGGGGCGCCTCCGCGTACGCGCCCGAGAACACCATCGCGTCCTGCGCCCTGGCTCGGGCGCTGCGGGCCGACGCGTGCGAGCTCGACATCCAGGAGACCAAGGACCACCAGCTCGTCATGATGCACGACGCGACACTGGCCCGCACCACCAACGTCGAGCAGCTCTTCCCCGGACGGTCGCCGTGGCGGGTCGCCGACTTCACGCTCGCGGAGATCCAGCAGCTGGACGCCGGCTCGTGGTTCTCCGCGCGGTACCGGGGCGTGCAGGTGCCCACGCTCGAACAGATGCTGCGGGCGACGAGCGACAAAAAGATCAGGCTGCTGCTGGAGATCAAGCACGCCCCGCGCACCCCGGAGGACGTCGACCGGCGGGTGGCCGCCGAGCTGCAGGCCAACCGCAGGTGGTGGACGAAGGAGCGGCTGGCCGTGCAGGCGTTCGACTGGCAGTCGATGCGGAACTTCCACCGCCTCATGCCCGAGGTCCCGATCGCGCTGCTCGGCAAGCCGGCCGTCGACCGGCTCTCCGAGGTGGCCGCCTACGCCGACTCGGTCAATGCGCCGCACATCGGCCTCACCCCGGAGTACGTCAAAGAGGTCCATGATCAGGGGATGCGGGTCTACACCTGGTCGGTGCACAGACGGGCCGTCATCCGCCAGCTGATCTCGTACGGCGTCGACGGCATCATGACCAACAGGCCCGATCATCTCGCGCACGTCGAGCGGCACCGGTAGATCTGACACCGCTTGTCCTGGGCTGCGGACGGCGGCGTCGTGGCCTGACCCACGGTCCGGCGCCAGGAAGCGGGCCACCTCGGTCCCGGCGAGAGCCGCGTGCCGTCCATGAGATAATGAGACCTACGGAGCCCTCTCGGCCTCGGGTGCAGCAACCCGGGCGAGAGGGTTTTTTCATGCCCGCAGTGACGTCATCCTGCGGCAGGCATGCCCCCACCCGATCAAGGAGTTTTCGATGAGACTCGGTCTGACCTGTCCCCGCTTCACCTGGCCCGGCGGGGACGCCGCGATCGCCGGGCGGTTCGCGGCCGTCGCCCGCGGCGCCGACGAAGCGGGGCTGCACAGCCTGTGGGTGATGGATCATTTCTTCCAGATCCCCAACTTCGGCGCCGTGGAGGATCCGATGCTGGAGGCGTACGGCGCGCTGTCCTACGCCGCCGCCCTCACCAGCCGGGTCACGCTGGGCGCCCTGGTCACCGGCGCCGTCTACCGCGAGCCTGGGCTGCTGGTGAAGCAGGTCAGCACGCTGGACGCGCTCTCCGGCGGACGGGCCGTCCTCGGCATCGGCGCCGGCTGGTACGAGCAGGAGGCCCGCGGCCTCGGCCTTCGCTTCCCGTCCCTGGCGGAGCGGTTCGAGCGGCTTGAGGAGACGCTCCAGATCGCCAGGCAGATGTGGAGCGACGACGACAAACCGTACGAGGGCCGGCACTACAGGCTGGAGCGCACGCTCAACGCACCGCAGGCACGCCCGCCGATCCTGATCGGCGGCAGCGGGGAGAAGAAGACCCTCCGGCTCGTCGCCGAGTACGCCGACGCCTGCAACCTCCTGCACGGCGCCGACGTGCGGCACAAGCTCGGCGTGCTGCGCGCCCACTGCGAACGGCTGGGACGGCCCTACGAGGAGATCGAGAAGACCCTCCACATGCGCATCCCCGACGGCGAGAGCGTCGAGGAGAGCGTCCAGCGGTGCGGTGACCTGGCCGCCCAGGGCGTCGACCACGTCATCGTGGCCGTCCCGGACCCGTCAGCGGACTCCACGCTCACGCGCCTGGCCGAGCTCGCCGCCCGGATCTCCGGCATCACCCCGGCCGGTCGCTGAGTACTCCGGGCGGGGCGGGCTCGCCCGTCTCCCACCGGCGACGTCCGGGAGCCGGGCCAGCCGGTCGGCGAGTGCCTGGTTGAGACGGTGCGGCCCGCTCTGCCGGACGATGTCGAGGACGTCGGGAAACCGGGTGCTCTCCGAGTAGAGCAGCCGCCGCAGCGCGCCCGAGCGGTCGTCGCAGTGTAGGCGCAGCAGGTCGTATCAACCTTGTGGGCGTACGGGTTGTCCTGCGAGCGCACAGGCCGGGAATCGCACAACAAATCGGGGATTGCGGGCGTCATAGTGACCAACACCTCTTAGGAAGGTCACCGACGTGGTCGCCACCCCCAGCAAGCTGTTCGCCGTCGCCGCGACGACCGCCATGGCGCTCTCCCTCGCCGCCGCCCCCGCCTCGGCAGCGGGCGGTTCGCACCTGGCGGGCAGCACGCGCCTGATGAACGCCGCCACCGAGCTCTGCCTGGCCGTGGGCAAGAGCGAGGTGCGGGCGGGCAAGAAGGTCATCCAGTGGACGTGCTCCAACAACAAGGACCAGCAGTGGATCTACCGGGATCGTAGGCTCGTCAACGCCAAGACCGGCATGTGCCTGGCGATCGCGCACGGCTCCCGGGTCAAGGGCAAGTACGCGATCCAGTGGCCGTGCACCGACGGCGGCATCGAGCAGGAGTGGATGTACGACGACCTGCAGCGGCTGAAGAACCGGGCCACCGGCCTGTGCCTGGCAGTCGGCAAGGGCGAGCCCAAGCCGGGCAAGTGGCTCATCCAGTGGACCTGCCGCGACACCGCGGAGCAGGCCTGGCTCATGCGCTAGCGCCACCGGGGCACGATGCCCCTGCCCTCGACCACCCCCAGCCGCCCGGACGCTAGCGTTGGGGTGGACGAGAGGGGGTTTCCGTTGTCAGTCGTGAAGATCAACGTGTTGACCGTGCCGGCGGAGATGCGGGAGGAGCTGGAGCGACGCTTCTCCAACCGCGCCGGGATGGTGGAATCCGCCGACGGGTTCGAGTGGTTCGAGCTGCTGCGGCCCGTCGAGGGCACCGATCAGTACTTCGTCTACACCCGCTGGCGTAGCGAGGACGACTTCCAGAAGTGGCAGCAGGGGCAGGCCTTCCAGCGAGGGCACGCCCAGGCTGCTCAGGCCGCCCAGGGGCACGGCCACGGCCAGGGGGCTGCCGCGTCCGGGTCGGAGCTGTGGACGTTCGAGGTCGTCGAGAGCGCGAGCCCCAAGGGCTGAGATTCTGCGAGGGTGATGTCACGGCCGCTTTTCCAGCCGAGCCCGTGACATCACCCTCGCTTTTTAATGTGTGGCATCCGGGGAATGCCCGCGGTTACTGTGATCACACAGCAAGAAAGACGGATCGGTACGCGGTGAAAGGACAGCGGTGAACATGCTCAGCGACCTGACGTCGGCCGCCTGCCTGCACGGGCGAGCGGTCCTGTTCGGCGGCGGCGCCGTCTGGCGGGCTTCTGGATGATCCTCGACAGAGGAATGTCGAAGCCGCCGGGAAACGCACCTGGCGGCTTTTTCTTTCGCTCGTTCCAGCCGGCAGCCGGCTGAGAAGAAAACTCCATAGACATTCCGAGGGGAAGTCCCGCCGCAGAGGCCGAACGGGTAAGGCAGCTGGCTTCCAACCAGCAGGACGGGGTTCGAGGCCCCGCTGCGGCTCTCCCCGCGGCCCGCCGTACGGCATGACCGGACGGTGACGCGATGGTCATCACGGGCGCCGTCCAAACGCCCCAGATGATCGCGGGCCGCGGGCTCGCCGCTCTAGCCCAACGGCAGAGGCACCGTGCTCAGGACGCGGGCAGTCGGGGTTCGAATCCCCGGGGCGGCACGCGACGACCGGTTCAACGACTGGGTTCAACGACCGAGTTCGCCGACCGGGAGCCCGATCCGGCCCCCCCGGGGGGCGGGGCGCCGCCACCCCGGCCGGGGGGGGCCGCGCGGCCACCGGCGGGGCGGCCGCGCCCGCCC
>NZ_JBEXUP010000033.1:0-67565 GCF_040614375.1 Nonomuraea sp. NPDC005983 | reverse complement strand
GAGCAGCAGAAACGACCTGTGTGAGTGAAGCTGCTGCCGACAAACCTGAAAGGTCAGGGCACGCTCGCGCCCTAGCGGGCACTCCCACGTGGGCCTTCACCCCCGGCGTAAACGCCGGAGCACTGGCCCACATTCTGGTAGAGGAACGTGCCGGTGCCGCGCCGGTCCTCGTCACGGAAGGTCCACTGGTAGGTGATGTCGGGTTCAGCGTCCCCGTTGTTGTCGATCTTGATGTTGTAGCGGGACCTGGTGTCGAAGGTGTAGAAGTTGGGGCCGCCGTGGGGCTCCTCGAACGGGATCCAGTTGGCCAGCAGGGTCACCGTGCCGGCCTTGTCAGGGCTGACGAACGCGTAGACGTCCGTGTTGTCGTTGCGCGGGTCGCCGGCGATCATCGGGGCCTCGCGGTGCGAGGAAGCGGTGCCGGAGCCGGGGCGGAGCAGGGCGAACGAGGAGGCGGTCAGCACCGCCGCGACGCCCAGTCCGATCAGGGCGCGCCGGTTGATCCGGAGCTCCATGTTCGGTCCTTTCGAAGGGTCGATCGGGTGGGAGAGGTTCCGGCCGGGTTCCTCGACGCCTTATTCGTCGGAAGGCGCGCGGCGGATGTGTCATCTCGTCCTCAAGGAGGAGGCGTCAACGAAAGTTGACATACTATGGTCGTCAATCTAGGTTGACCGGTGTCGAATCCGTGCCGCTGTTCGTTGGGGGTTCGGGGATTCGCCATGAGAGGAGACACGGTGATCAAGGAGCTGCTCGCCTACATCCGCCCGCACAGGGGGATCCTGATCGTGGGCGGGGTGCTGGGCCTGATCGGCTCGCTGGCGGGGCTCGCCATGCCGCTGCTGGCCAAGTACGTGGTGGACGCCTTCGGCGAGAACCGGTCGATGACCGGGCCGTTACTCGGGCTGACCGTCGCGGTGCTGGTCGGAGCGGTGGTCTCGGCCGGGGGCATGTACCTGATGGAGCGCACCGGCGAGGCCGTCGTGCTCGGCGCCAGGCGCAAGCTGGTCGACCGGATGCTGCGGCTGAAGGTCGCGGACGTCGACCGCCTCAAGCCCGGCGACCTGCTGTCGCGGGTGACCGGTGACACGACGTTGCTGCGCGCCGTGCTGACCAACGGGATCGTCAACTCGGTCGGCTCGGTGTTCATGCTGGCCGGGGCGATCGTCATGATGGCGACCATGGACGGCGTGCTGCTGCTGGTCACGCTGCTCGTGGTGGTCGTGATCGGCGGGCTGACCGGGCTGATCATGCCCAGGATCCAGCGGGCGCAGAAGGGCGCGCAGGAGGCCGTCGGCGAGATGGGCTCGGTGCTCGACCGGGCGTTGCAGGCGTACCGGACGGTCAAGGCCAGTGGTGCGGAGGAGCGCGAGATCGGCGTGGTCGCCGACGCGGCGGAGCGGGCCCGCGACAGGGGGCTGCAGGTGGCCGGGTGGACCTCACTGGCCGGGGTGGCGACCTGGATGGCGGTGCAGATCGCGTTCCTGTGCGTGCTTGCGGTGGGCGGCTCCAGGGTCGCGTCGGGCGCGCTGGAGGTCTCGGCGCTGATCGCGTTCCTGCTGTACCTGTTCTACCTGGTCGCGCCGATCGGGCAGCTCGTCGAGGGGGCCGTCCAGCTCCAGCAGGGCCTGGCCGCGATGAAGCGGATCAAGGAGATCGAGGACCTGCCCGCCGAGCCGGTCAGCGACCCCGCCCCGTTCGACTCGCGGCCACTCGGCGTCACGTTCAGTGACGTGGTGTTCCGCTACGGCGACGACCGGCCGCTCGTCCACGACGGGGTCAGCTTCGAGGTGCCGCCAGGAGGGCTCACCGCGCTGGTGGGGCCGTCGGGCGCGGGCAAGTCGACGGTGTTCGCCCTGCTCGAACGGTTCTATGAGCACCAGTCGGGAGCGATCACGCTCGACGGGCGCGAGATCGGCGACTGGCCGCTCGGCGAGCTGCGCGCCGCGCTCGGCTACGTCGAGCAGGACGCCCCCGTACTGGCCGGCACCCTCAGGGAGAACCTGCTCTTCGCCGCCCAGGACGCCACCGAGGACGAGCTGCGCCGCGCGATCACCCGCACCCGCCTGGACGACCTGGTGGCCAGGCTGCCCGACGGGCTCGACACCGCCGTCGGTCACCGGGGCGTGCTGCTGTCGGGCGGCGAGCGGCAGCGGGTCGCGATCGCCAGGGCCCTGCTGCGCAAGCCCAGGCTGCTCCTGCTGGACGAGGCCACCTCGCAGCTCGACGCGGTCAACGAGCTGCGGCTGCGGGAGGTGATCGCCGAGGTGGCCGCCGAGACGACCGTTCTGGTCATCGCGCACCGGCTGTCGACGGTGACCAACGCCGACCGGATCGTGGTCATGGAGGCGGGCGGCGTCCGCGCGGTCGGCAGCCACGAGGAGCTGGTCGGCGAGGACGAGCTGTACCGCGAGCTGGCGGCCACGCAGTTCTTGGTGGGCTGACAGAAGCTTCGGCGTAAACTGCTGATCATCCTCCGTTAACGATCTAGGCGGGTTCCGGCCATCCGGATCCCGCTTTTGATCCCTACGGTCCTTTGCTGAACGGTTTTCTGTTGTCAGCAAGGAGTGTTTGTGAAGCTCGCAACCGTTGGACTCGCAGCCGCCGCCCTGATCGGCGCCACGGTCGTACCCCTCACCATCGCCGCGCCTGCCAGCGCCGCCTCCTGCAGCGGATCGCAGGTCGACTCGATCCCTGTGAAGCGGAGCGGCAAGACGTACGGCACGCTCAAGCTCTACTGGAACGGCTCGACGGGCACGAACTGCGCCCGCCTGGACCGAGTCGTCGATTACGGCACCAAGAGCGGGATGATCCTCCAGCTCTGGGCCTGCGCCAAGGGCACGCCGTCCACCGCCGCCTGCCATCGGAGCTCGATCCACGACGAGGACAGCGGCCAGTTCGGCCAGTACGCGGGCCCGGTGTCCGTCAAGGGCAAGGGCAAGTGCATCGTTGTCCAGGCCGGCGTGGCTGACAAGAACCACAACTGGGCCAACTACAACTCCCAGAAGCCCTTCCACTGCGGCTGAGTCGTGAGGATGGAGCGTCGTGCGCCCTCGCGCGGCGCTCCGCCGTACCGTACCCTTCGAGTGACATAGGTGAATATGTTCATTCAGAAGGGGTATCGCATGAGCCGCATCGTGCGCGCGCCGCGAGGCACGACGATCACCGCCAAGGGGTGGCCGCAGGAAGCAGCCCTGCGCATGCTCCAGAACAACCTGGACCCGGAGGTCGCCGAGCACCCCGAGCAGCTCGTCGTGTACGGCGGCTCCGGCCGGGCGGCCCGCGACTGGCCGTCGTTCGACGCGATGGTGCGCACGCTGACCACGCTCGGCGGCGACGAGACCCTCCTCGTCCAGTCGGGGCGTCCGGTGGGTGTCTTCCGCACGCACGAGTGGGCGCCGCGGGTGCTGATCGCCAACTCCAACCTGGTGCCCGACTGGGCGAACTGGGAGGAGTTCCGGCGGCTGGAGGCGGCCGGGCTGACCATGTACGGCCAGATGACCGCCGGTTCCTGGATCTACATCGGCACCCAGGGCATCCTGCAGGGCACCTACGAGACGTTCGCGGCGGTGGCGGCCAAGCGGTTCGGCGGCTCGCTGGCCGGGACGATCACGCTGACGGCCGGGCTCGGCGGCATGGGCGGCGCGCAGCCGCTGGCCATCACGATGAACGGCGGCGTGGCCATCTGCGTCGACTGCGACCCGCGCTCGGTCGCCCGCCGCATCGAGCACCGCTACCTGGACGTCGAGGCGGCCACGCTGGACGAGGCGCTGCGCCTGGCCTACGAGGCGCGCGACGCCCGCCGCCCGCTGTCGATCGGCGTGGTGGCCAACGCCGCCGAGGCCGTGCCCGAGCTGCTGGCCCGCGGCGCCGAGATCGACATCGTGACCGACCAGACCTCGGCCCACGACCCGCTGATGTACCTGCCGCTGGGCGTGGCCTTCGACGACATGGCCGCCGAGCGCGACAAGGACCCGGCGGGCTTCACCCAGCGCGCCCGCGAGTCGATGGCCCGCCACGTCGAGGCGATGGTCGGCTTCAAGGACGCGGGGGCGGAGGTCTTCGACTACGGCAACTCCATCCGCGGCGAGGCGCAGCTCGCGGGCTACCAGCGCGCCTTCGACTTCCCCGGCTTCGTCCCCGCCTACATCAGGCCGCTGTTCTGCGAGGGCAAGGGCCCGTTCCGCTGGGCCGCGCTCTCCGGCGCCCCCGAGGACATCGCCGCCACCGACAGGGCCATCCTCGAGCTGTTCCCCGACAACGAGCCGCTGTCGCGGTGGATCCGCATGGCCGGGGAGAAGGTGCACTTCCAGGGCCTGCCCGCGCGCATCTGCTGGCTCGGGTACGGCGAGCGGAACGTCGCGGGCGAGCGCTTCAACGACATGGTCGCCTCCGGCGAGCTCCAGGCCCCCCTCGTCATCGGCCGCGACCACCTGGACGCCGGCTCGGTCGCCTCGCCGTACCGCGAGACCGAGGGGATGGCCGACGGCTCCGACGCGATCGCCGACTGGCCCCTGCTCAACGCCATGCTGAACACGGCCTCGGGCGCCGCCTGGGTGTCGATCCATCACGGCGGCGGGGTCGGCATCGGCCGCTCCATCCACGCGGGGCAGGTCACGGTCGCCGACGGCACCGCCCTGGCGCGGGAGAAGCTGAACCGCGTCCTCACCAACGACCCGGGAACCGGCGTGATGCGGCACGTCGACGCGGGTTATGACGAAGCGGCCACGGTCGCGCGGGAGCGCGGCGTGCGCGTCCCGATGCGCGAGTCCTGACTCGTCATCCTCCGGCGGGATGACAGGGAAGGCGGCCGGTGTTGGAGGTGGCGTGACGGGCGGATACCACGGCGGGCTGGAGAGGCTGCTGGAGGGCAGGCGACTGTCCCCGGTGCAGCGCAGGATCGCGCATTATCTGTCGGAGAACCTGGACGAGGCGATCTTCCTGTCCAGTGTCGAGCTGGCCGAGCGGGCCGGGGTGAGCCAGCCGTCCGTGACCCGGTTCGCCATGGTGCTCGGCTTCGCCGGGTATCCGGAGCTGCGGCAGGCCCTGCGCCCGCTGGTGCTGGGCGGCCCGCCCGCGGGCCCGCAGGAGACCCTGCTGCGCGGGGCCATCGACAGCGAGATCAGGAACCTGACCGCCGTGCGCGAGCGGCTGACCGCCTTCCCGCTCAAGGAGCTGGGGGCGGCGCTGGCCGCGACCGAGCCGCTGCCCGTGCTGGGGCTCAGGGTCTCGTGCGGGCTCGCCACCACCCTGGCCTACTACGCCCGGCGCATCCATCCGGACGTGCGGCTGCTGACGCACGGCGGGTCCGAGCTGGTCGACGGGCTGCACGCGGCCCGGCGGGCGGGGGCCGAGTGGGTGGTGGCGGTCGTGCTGCCCCGCTATCCGGCCGAAGTCATCCAGGCGCTCGAGTACGCCGGGAAACTGGGGTTCAGGACGGCGGTGATCACCGACAAGCCGGGCTTCCCCGCCGAGGTCGTCCTGGACGCACCCGTCGGTGACCGGCTCGTGTTCGACTCCCACGCGGCGCCGCTGGCCCTGGCCATGGCCCTGGTCGAGGCCATGGCCGACGCGGCGCCGCTGCGCACCCAGGCGCGGCTGGAGGAGTACGAGCGGATGACCGACGAGACCGGCACGTTCCTAACCGGCGATCCGGCCTAACCGGCGATCCTGCGTAGCGAGCGCACCGACCAGGTCACGGTCAGCACGGCCAGCGCCAGCATGACGCCGAAGGCCAGCGGGATCGACGCGTCGGTCAGGTCCCCCGCGAACAGGGCGCGCCCGGCGACGACCGGGTGGTACATCGGGTTGAACACGGCCACCTTCTGCATCCAGTCGGGGGCCAGCGTCATCGGCAGCAGCGCGCCCGACAGCAGCATGATCGGCAGCGCGAAGAACTGCATGATCTGCGCCATGCCGTTCTCGTCCCGCAGCGACAGCGCCAGGCCGTACCCGATGCCCGAGGAGAACAGGCCGGTCACCGCGATGAGCAGCACCATGACGGCCAGGCCCGGCAGGCTGGCCCGCATGCCCATCGCCAGCGCGATGAGGATCACCACGACCGACTGCAGCACCAGCACCACGCCGTCGCGCAGGGTGCGGCCCAGCACGATCGACGGCCGCCACGCCGGGCTGACCGCGATGCGTTCCAGCACGCCGCTGCGCAGCTCGTAGATCATGCCGTAGCCGACCCCGATGGCGCCGAACAGCGCGGTGATCACCAGCATGCCCGGCGCGAAGCCGGTGAGCGCGGCCGAGGTGGGCTGGTTCATCGAGCCGGCCACCAGCGGCCCGAACAGCAGCAGGTAGACCACCGGCTGGATGATGCCGAACAGCGGCCAGATCGGGTTCCTGAACGTGTTGCGCAGCTCGTAGACCAGGAAGAGCAGGGTATGGCGGATCATGCGGCGGCTCCCGCGTCGCGAAGGGACCGGCCGGTCTTGGCCAGGAAGACGTCGTCGAGGGTGGAGCGGTCGAGCGCGATCGAGCTGAGCGGGATGTCCTGCGCCTCCAGCGCCCGCAGCAGCACGGGCAGGGTGTGCTCGCCGTCGTCGACGTACACGCGGAGCAGGTCGCCGTCGGCGCGGATCTCGCGGGCGAACGGCCTGAGGGTGCCGGTGGCCCGCTCGGGCTCGTCCAGCCTGAGCGTGACGACGTCGCCGGAGACCTCCCGCTTCAGCTCGCCCGGCGTGCCCTCGGCCACCACCTGGCCGTGGTCGACGATCACCAGCCGGTCGCACAGGGCGTCGGCCTCGTCGAGGTAGTGGGTGCTGAGCAGCACGCTGGTGCCCAGCTCGCGGAGCTGCCTGATGCGGTCCCACAGGTTGGCCCGGTTCTGCGGGTCCAGGCCGGTGGTGGGCTCGTCCAGGAAGAGCAGGGGCGGGCTGTGCACGAGGCCGAGCGCGATGGCGACCCGCCGTTTCTGCCCGCCCGACAGGGTGCGGCCGGGCCGGTCGGCCATCTCGGTCAGGTCGAAGCGGTCGAGCACCTCGCCGGTGGCCCGCGCCGGATCGGGGACGCCGTGGATCCGCGCGGCCATCATGACCTGCGCCCGGGGGGTGGTGCTCTCCTCGACTCCGCCGGCCTGGCTGACGTAGCCGAGCTTGCGCCGGACGGCGCCGGGCTCCTTGCGCAGGTCGTGCCCGGCGATGGTGGCGGTCCCCCCGTCGGGGACGATCAGCGTGGCGAGCATCCTGATCGTGGTGGTCTTGCCCGCGCCGTTGGGGCCGAGCACACCGAAGATCTCGCCCTTCTTCACTTCGAGGTCGACGCCGCGGACGGCCTCGACGGTCTGGGTGCCCTTCCTGCCTCTGGTGGTGAACGTCTTGCGTAACTGGTGCGCGTCAATGATCACGGGGCTCCTTTCAGGGAAGTTCGTCCGCCTCGACCTGCTTGACGGCCTTCTCCGCCCAGGCGAGCTGGGCGGCGAACATGGCGCTGGTGAGGCGGAGGTTCTCGTCCACGTGCTTGGGGGCGCCGTAGCGCTGCTTGGCGCCCATGATGTTCTCGATCATGCTGATCTGCATCTTGAGCTGGTGGATCCTGCTGTGCATGGCGTCGAGGACCTCCTCCTTGCTCAGGCGGTCCATGAACGTGAGCGCCACCTGGAAGGGGTCGACGATCGGCTTGATCTCGTGCCAGGAGATCAGCAGCAGCCGGTGGAACTCCAGGCGGCCCGTCTCGGTGATCTCGTAGACGGTCTTGCCGCCCTTGCCGCTCTCGACGACCTCCAGCAACCCCTCGTCGGCCATCTTCGACAGCCCGTGATAGATCGAGCCGAACGCCACGTTGGCCCAGTTGTCGGCGCCCATCACCTCCAGCCGCCTGCGTACCTGATAGCCGTTCATCGGCCCGTCGAGCAGACTGCCGAGGATGAGGATGCGTGTCGAGGACATACTCAAGCTTGTATTCAAATTTGATTAACTGTCAAGCTCCCCTAGGCTTGCCTCATGAGTGAACGACCGACAGCGCTGGTCACGGGCGCTTCCGGAGGTGTCGGCGAGGCCGTCGCCGAGGCCCTGGCGCCGACGCATCACGTCATCCTCGGCGGCCGTAACGAGCGGGCGCTGGCCGAACTGGCGGCCCGGCTGCCCGACGCGCGTGCGTGGCCCGTGGAGCTGACCGAGGTGACCCAGGCCGACGTCGCCGGCGTCGACCGGCTCGACGTGCTGGTGCACAGCGCGGGGATGAGCCCGCTCGGCAGGATCGAGGAGGTCGCCGCGAGCACGTGGCGTGCCACGATGGAGCTGAACGTGGTCGCGGTCGCCGAGCTCACCAGGCTCCTGCTGCCCGCGCTCAGGCGCGCGAACGGCCACGTCGTCTGCGTCAACTCGGGCGCCGGTCAGCGTGTCAGGGCGGGCTGGGGCTCGTACGCGGCCAGCAAGTTCGCGCTGCGCGCCTTCGCCGACGCGCTGCGCGAGGAAGAGCCCGAGCTCAGGGTCACCACCGTCTACCCGGGCCGGGTGGCCACCGAGATGCAGCGCGGCGTCCGGCAGCACGAGGGCGGCGCGTTCGAGCCCGACAAGTACCTCGCCCCGGCGACGGTCGCGCGTGCCGTCCTCGCCGCCGTCAACGCCGGCCCCGACGCCCACCTCACCGAACTGACCATCCGCCCCAGCGCCGTGACCTGATGACCCCCGTCGCGCACGAGGCCCTGGCGGGCTGAATGGAGTCATTCACTACAGTAGGTCCATGCTTGAGGAACTCGCGCGCATCGGACGTGATCCGGCCACCAACGGCTACGTCAGGGACTCCTGGTCCCCCGCCGACCTGGAACTGCGGGAGTGGTTCCGCGGCGAGGCCACGAAACGCGGGCTCGACCTGCGCGAGGACCGCAACGGCAACCTGTGGGCCTGGTGGGGTGACCCGTCCCGGCAACCGGGCGTCGTCACCGGCAGCCACCTCGACTCCGTGCGGCAGGGCGGCGCCTTCGACGGCCCGCTCGGCGTCGTGTCGGCCTTCGCCGCGCTCGACGTCCTGAGAGGCCGGGGCTTCTCCCCGCGCACCCCGCTCGGCGTCGCCTGCTTCACCGACGAGGAGGGCGCCAGGTTCGGCGTGCCCTGTGTGGGGTCACGGCTGATGACCGGCGTGCTCGACCCCGGCAAGGCGCTCTCGCTGACCGACGACGACGGCGACACCCTGTCCGACGTCATGGCCAGGGCGGGGCGCGATCCGTACCGGATCGGGCGCGACGAGGAGACCCTGGCCACCGTGGGCACGTTCGTCGAACTCCACGTGGAGCAGGGCCGCGGGCTCGTCGAGCAGGGCAGCCCGGTGGGCGTCGCCAGCGCGATCTGGCCGCACGGACGGTGGCGCTTCGACTTCCGCGGCCAGGCCAACCACGCGGGCACCACCAGGCTGGCCGACCGCGACGACCCGATGCTGCCGTTCGCCCGGATGGTGCTCGCGGCGCGCGAGGTGGCCGAGCGCGAAGGCGTGGTGGCGACCGTCGGCAAGGTGCGGATCACCCCCAACAACGCCAACGCCGTGCCCGGCCTGGTCTCGGCCTGGCTCGACGCCAGGGGCGCGACGGAGGCGGGCGTCCGCGCCCTGGTCACGGAGCTGGCACGCGACGCCGACGTGGTCGAGGAGTCGTGGACCCCGGTCGTGGACTTCGACCACTCGCTCAGAGACCGGCTGGCCCTCGTGGTCGGCGGCGGGGGCGGGGGCGACACGCCCGCGCCGGTGCTGCCCACGGGAGCCGGGCACGACGCGGGGATCCTCGCCACAGCGGGCGTTCCGAGCGCGATGCTGTTCGTGCGCAACCCCACGGGCGTGTCCCACTCGCCCGAGGAGCACGCCGAGCAGGCAGACTGCGAGGCGGGAGTGGTGGCGCTCGCGAACGTGCTGGAGGACCTGTGTCGCTGACCTACTGGTGCGAGCAGGCCTGGCTGCCCGACGGGGTCGCCGACAGCGTGCTCGTCGAGCTCGACGGCGACCGCATCGCCAGCGTGGAGCAGGGCGAGCCGGGCGGTGCGGAACGGCTGGCGGGCCTGACCATCCCCGGCCTGGCCAACGCGCACTCGCACGCCTTCCACCGGGCGCTGCGCGGCGCCACCCAGGAGGCCAAGGGTGACTTCTGGACGTGGCGCGAGGTGATGTACGAGGTGGCGGGCAGGCTCGACCCCGACAGCTACCTCGCGCTGGCCAGGGCCACCTACGCGGAGATGGCGCTGGCCGGCGTCACCTGCGTGGGCGAGTTCCACTACCTGCACCACGGCCCCGGCGGCAGGCCGTACGACGACCCGAACACGATGGGGCACGCCCTCATCCAGGCCGCGCGCGACGCCGGGCTGCGCATCTCGCTGCTCGACGCCTGCTACCTGACGGGCGGGTTCGGCACGGGCCTGTCGGGCGCGCAGGAGCGGTTCGGCGACGGCGACGCGGACCTGTGGGCGGTCCGGGCACAGGAACTGGCCGCCGCCTACGAGGGGCAGCCCGACGTGGAGATCGGCGCCGCCATCCACTCGGTCCGCGCGGTCCCGCCCGAGCAGATGCCGACGGTCGCCGAGTTCTCCCACCGGCACGCCGCGCCGCTGCACGCGCACGTGTCGGAGCAGCGCGCCGAGAACGCCGCCTGCGTCGAGATGTACGCCGCCACCCCCGTGCGGGTGCTGCACGAGGCCGGCGCGCTCGGGCCGCGCTCGACCGCCGTCCACGCCACCCACCTGGCCGACGTGGACATCGAGCTGCTCGCCCAGTCGAGCACCTACATCTGCATGTGCCCCACCACGGAGCGCGACCTGGCCGACGGCATCGGCCCCGCCCGCACCCTGTTCGACCGGGGCGCGGCGATCACGCTCGGCTCCGACAGCCAGGCCGTGATCGACCTGTTCGAGGAGGCCCGCGCGGTCGAGCTGGACGAGCGCCTGTCGTGCGAGCACCGCGGCAACTGGCGGGCGGCAGAGCTGCTCGGCGCCGCCACCGCCGTCGGCCACACCTCGCTCGGCTTCCCCGACGCCGGACTGCTGGTGGCGGGCGCCTGGGCCGATCTGGTCTCGGTGCGCACCGACACGGTCCGCACGGCGGGCACGTCCGGGCTGGAGGCCGTGGTGTTCGCGGCCACGGCGGCGGACGTCCACTCGGTGGTCTCCGGAGGCCGCCGGGTGGTCAGGGACGGCAGGCACGTGCTGGGCGACGTCGGGACCATGCTCACCGAGGCGATTGGACGACTGCGATGACATCCATAGTGATCTGCGGCATCGGGCTGCTCTACACCGGCGACCCGGAACGGGAGGAGATCGGCGACGCGGCGGTGGTGATCGAGGACGACCGGATCGCCTGGGTCGGCGAGGCCGGCCAGGCTCCCGACGCCGACGTGCGCTTCGACGCGGGCGGCAGGTGCGTGCTCCCCGGCTTCGTCGACAGCCACGCCCACCTGATCTTCGCCGGCGACAGGACCGCCGAGTTCGCCGCCCGCATGTCCGGCCAGAGCTACACCGCGGGCGGCATCCGCACCACGGTCGAGGCCACCAGGCAGGCCAGCGACGCCGCCCTCGCCACCCGCGCCGCCGCCCTGGTGGACGAGATGCTCGCGCAGGGCACGACCACGGTCGAGATCAAGAGCGGCTACGGACTCACGGTCGAGGACGAGCGCCGTTCACTGGAGATCGCCGGCGGTTTCACCGACGAGACCACCTACCTGGGCGCGCACGTGGTGCCCGCCGGGATCGATGCCGACGACTACGTCGGGCTGGTCACGGGGGAGATGCTCGAAGCCTGCGCGCCGTACGCGAAGTGGGTGGACGTCTTCTGCGAGCGCGGCGCGTTCGACGGCGACCAGACCAGGGAGATCCTCACCGCGGGGATCAAGGCGGGGTTGCTGGCCAGGGTGCACGCCAACCAGCTCGGCGAGGGCCCCGGCGTGCGGATCGCGTGCGAGCTCGGCGCGGCCTCGGCCGACCACTGCACGCACCTGTCCGACGCCGACGTCCAGGCGCTGGCCTCGTCGGCGACGGTGGCGACGCTGCTGCCGGGGGCCGAGTTCTCCACCCGGTCGCCGTACCCCGACGCCAGGCGGCTGCTCGACGCGGGTGCGACCGTGGCGATCGCGACCGACTGCAACCCGGGCTCGTCGTTCACCTCGTCCATGCCGTTCTGTGTGGCGCTCGCCGTCCGGGAGATGCGGATGACGCCGCTGGAGGCGGTCAGGGCCGCGACGTACGGAGGGGCGCGCGCGCTGCGCCGCACGGACGTAGGCTGGCTGCGCCCGGGGGCCCGCGCGGACCTCGTCGTCCTCGACGCCCCTTCCTACGTGCACCTCGCTTACCGACCCGGTGTTCCCCTCGTTCACCAGGTGTTTCATGACGGTCTCCTCCTTTAGGAGGACATCCAGAACCGTCCCCTGGTCGTAGCGCTTTAGGGAATCTTTGCATCTGGCCGGACGTTGCCACGGTATAGAACGCAGCTGCGGAACGAGGTGCCTGGGGATGGCAAGGCCTACGGGGAGTCGCACGCAGGAGCAGCACGTCGCCGAGCGCGATCTGCTGGGGACGTACCTGGCGGAGATCGGCAGGGTCCCGCTGCTTACGGCGGAGGAAGAGGTGGAGCTCGCCAAGCGGATCGAGGCGGGGCTCTTCGCCGAGCAGCTGCTCGACAGCGGCGGTTCGGAGCCGCGCGTCAGCGACGCGGCCGACGAGGAGCTGGAACGCCTGGCGGTCTCCGGCCAGCGGGCGAAGGACGAGTTCATCCAGGCCAACCTGCGCCTGGTGGTGGCGGTGGCCCGGAAGTACTCAGGGCGGGGGATGCCGCTGATCGACCTGGTCCAGGAGGGGAACCTGGGGCTGGTCAGGGCGGTGGAGAAGTTCGACTACAAGCGCGGGTACAAGTTCTCGACCTACGCCACGTGGTGGATCAGGCAGTCGGTGGGGCGCGCCATCCATGAGCAGGCCCGCCCGGTGCGGCTGCCGACGCACGCCGGGGAGCAGATGACCCGGCTGATGCGGGTGCGCCGCGACATGCTCGCGGAGTTCGACGTCGAGCCGACCGACGACGACCTCGCCGAGCTCCTCGAGCTGCCGATCGAGCGGGTGCGCGAGCTGCGCCGCTGGGCGTCCGACCCGGTGTCGTTGCAGCTCGGCGTGGGCGACGAGGACGAGACCGAGCTGGGCGACATGATCGCCGACGAGACGTGGGCCGACCCGGAGCAGCAGGCGATCGACATCCTGGAGCGGGAGCGCCTCGATCAGTGGCTGACGGGCCTCGAAGGCGACACCAGCGAGATGCTGCGCTGGCGCTATGGGCTGGTCGACGGTCGCGAGCACACGCTGACGGAGGTGGGCGAGCGCTACGGCATCGGCCGCGACCGCGCCCGCCGGATCGAGCGTGACGCCCTGGCCCGCCTCCGCAAGATGGCCAGCGCGGCCGCGTAGCCGCCCCGCGCGCAAGGGCCGGCTGCCACGCCGTACCCGGCATCGGCCGGGATCACGGCGTGGCGGCCGGCCGAGTCACACATCATCGGGCCTGATGTTGTGGTTGACCCGGAACAGGTTGCCCGGATCGTGCAGCTGCTTCAGCCGCGTCAGCCGCTGGTGGTCGGCCGGCGTGTACGCCGCGCGGACCTGCTCGGGGGCGAGGTCGGAGCTGCTCATGAAGTTGGGCAGCATGCCGCCCGTGAGGTGCGGTTCGAGGGCGTCCATCAGGTTCTGTTGCAGCCCCTTCACCACTCCGGCCTGATCGGCGGGTGCCGGGTTCGCCATGAAGAGTAGGAACCCGGCGTCTCTGTGGCCGATGGCGTTGGGCACCGCGGCCGGGCGGGCGAGGGCGCCGCCCAACTGCCGGAGCTCGATCACGCCGAAGGGCAGCTCGGCGTCCGGGCCCGCCAGGGCGAGCAGCCGCTCGACGGCGGCGTCGTCCAGAGCGCGGAGCAGCCCGGTGCGCTCGAAGACGGGAAGGGGCGCGACGGGCGGGTCGTTGGCGATGGTACCGATCTTCTCGTACGGCAGCGCGCCCATGGAGCCGAGCGTCGGCTCGGCGGCCAGCATCGGCGCGAGCAGCCGCTCGCCCTCCTCTTCGCCGCCGAGGTACGCGGCGGTCAGGCGCACCGCCACCCGCCCCTGAAGGGGAGGAGGCACAGTGGGCGCCTCGGGCAGGCGCATGAACGCCAGTGTCGTCGTCATCTCCTCGGGTAGCTCGGCCGCCCAGGCGGGGTAGGCGCGCACCACCCGGTCGGCCGCCTCTCCGAGGAAGAAGAGCGCCCCGCCGTACAGGGTCGCCAGCGTGACCAGGCCGATCTCCATGCTGGTGACCACCCCGAAGTTGCTCTTGCCGCCGCGAACCGCCCAGAACAGGTCCTCGTGCTGGTCCGGCGACAGGCGAAGCAGCCGGCCGTCCGGCGTGACCAGGTCGATGGACCGTACCTGGTCGGCGGCGTAGCCGTGCTTACGGCCCAGCGGGCCGAGACCTCCGCCCAGCGTGTAGCCCACCGCGCCCACGTCGAGCGAGGAGCCGTTGACCGTCGCCAGGCCGTGCGCCGCGGCGGCCTCGACCACCTCCCGCATCCTCGCTCCTGCCGCGACCCTGGCGACGCGCTTGACCGGGTCGATCGTCACTGAGCCCAGCCGCCGGGTGTTGATCAGCATCCCGCCGTCGGCGGCGGCGCTGATGCCATGGCCGGTGGCCTGCACAGCGACGGGAAGCCCGAGCAGGCTCGCCAACCGGACGGCGGCGCGGATGTCGTCGGCGTCGTCGGGCACCACGACCGCCTCGGGCGTGTGCCGGACGACGGGGTTGAAGCCGGCGTGCTCCGCTGTGAAGCCGGGGTCGCGAGGGAACAGGACGGCGCCCTTCACCGCGGACCTGAGTCTCGTCGCGAAGTGGTCGCCGGGATCGTCGGCGGCCTGGGCCGCTGACGCGCCCCCCTCGGTCGCGGCTCCCGCGGCCTTGATGGTGGATCGTCCGCTCAACGTCGTTTTCCTTTCGTGAAACCGGGTTGAGCCTGCCGGAGGGCGATTAACGTCCGATCACCAAGGGGTTTTCGGGCCCTGTCGAGCAGCGCAGGGGGAATTCACCGCGCTTTCTCCTCAGCTGCCGCTGAGACGACGGCGAACGGCGCGCCCCTCGGGCACGTCGTAGGGGCCGAGGATCACGTCGGCCTCCTTCCAGTAGCGCAGGGCGCGCTCAGGGTCCCCGAGGTCGCTCCACGCCTGCCCGAGGCGGCTCAGGATGCAACCGGCCAGCAGGGGGTCGTTCATCACCTGATAGAGCGGCAGCGCCTCCTCGCCGACCTTCACCGCCTCCTCGTGGCGCCCCAGGGCGCGGTAGGCGTCCATCAGGCGGTGCGCCGCCCACGCCGCCCTGAGCGGCAGCCCGCCCTCGCGGTAGGCCTGAGCACTCCTGAGCAGGCAGTCGATGGTCTCCTCCATGTCGCCGGAGCGGAACGCCGCCGCCGCCGCGCCCAGGAAGTTGACCCCGATCCCTTGGGGGTCGTTGATCTCGTACGCCAGCCGGAGCCCCTGCGTCACGTGCGCCCTGGCTTCGTCGACGAAGCCGGCGTCGCCCAGCGTCATGGCCAGGAGGCCGTGGGTAGTGGCCGCCAGCCGAGGGCTCTGCTGCACCTCGGCGATGGTCAGCGCCGCTGACAGCGAGCTGATCGCCTCGTCGCGGCCGCGCACCCTGAGCGCGCCCAGCCCCAGCGCCATCAGGACGGCGCCGAGGATGATCCGGTCGTCGAGGTCGGAGAGGCCCGTCACCTCTGTCAGCAGCGGCACCTCCTCCGCGAGGGCGCGGGTTCCGGAACGTCCCGCCTGCTCGAGCGCCGCGCTGACGTTGGCCTGCTCCGCGCGCATCCAGGCGCGGGCGGCGGGCCCGTCGGCGAAGGTCAGCTCGGGAGCCTGGTGCCCGGCCTGATGGACGAACCCGGGCAGCGAGACCCTGCAGACCCCTCTGATCCCCTCGAGGTAGTGGTCGAGCAGCCTGTCGGACGCGGCCGTCCGTTCCTTCGCCGAGTCCACCCGCTCGGCCAGCCCTCTGGCGTACAGGCGCACCAGATCGTGGTAACGGTAGCGGCCGGGCCCCCGCGACTGCAGCAGGCTCAGGTCGACGAGCGACTCGCAGAGGTCCTCGGCTTCGGCCTGGCTCACATCCAGGACGGCCGCCGCGGCGGCGACCGACAGGTCGGGCCCGTCCATCAGCGCCAGCAGCCTGAAGGCCCTGGCGTGATCGGCGCCGAGTGGCTCATAACCGAGCGCGAAGGACGACTCCACCGCGTCGCGGCCGATCTTGAGTTCCGCGAGCCTGCGCCGCTCGTCGATGAGCCGGCTCGCCAGCACCTCCACGCTCATACCCGGCCGCGCGGCCAGCCGTGCCGCCACGATCCGCACGGCCAGCGGCAGCAGGCCGCAGGACTCGACCAGCTTGACCGCTTCCGCGGGCTGGACTGCGACACGCTCCGCCCCCGCCACACGGGCCAGCAGCTCCAGCGCCTCTTCCCGGCGGAACAGGTCGAGCCGCTCCTGGTGGGCGCCGGGCAGGTCACCCAGCCATGATCTGCTGGTCACCAGCACCGCGCAGGTGGCAGCCCCGGGTATCAGGGGCGCGACCTGGCTCGTGTCCATGGCGTCGTCGAGGACGATCAGCACCCGCCGTCCCGACAGCGCCGACCGCAGCCGCGCGGTGCGCGCGGGGATCCCCGAGGGGATCTCCCTGTCGCTGAGGCCGAGCGCCCGCAGGAAGTCGGCGAGCACGTCTTCGGGCCGCAGGGGCGCGGCTCCCGCTCCGCGCAGGCTCGCGTAGAGCTGCCCGTCGGCGAACGCGCCTCGTACGGCGTGCGCCACGTGCAGCGCAAGGGTGGTCTTGCCGATCCCGCCCGCCCCCGAGACGGCCACCACGGTCAGCGCGTTGCCTGTAGTGGTGGTGAGCCGCTCGGCCAGGTCGGCGATCACATGCTCTCTGCCAGTGAAGTCAGGGATGTCAGCCGGTAACTGCGCAGGCGGCAACGTACTGTGACTCACCCTTAACCCCCCGTTGCCACAAAAATCAACTAGAAATGCCGGAAATTCCCCCGCCAATCGCGCCTACGTTATCCAACTCTGCCGCCGCCTGATCTACGGGTGAGCCCGCCGAACAGATCAAATGGCTATCATTCGTACGAATATTTCAAAGGCGGGGTATGGATCGATCTGATGGCTTGCGCTTCTCGGTACTAGGCCCAGTGCGGGCGTGGCAAGGCGATGAGGAGCTCAACCTCGGCTCGCCACAGCAGCGCGCCCTGCTCTGCGCCCTCCTTCTCCATGAGGGCCGGGCGATCACCAGCGACGCGCTCATCGCTGCGATCTGGGGACAGGGCCCGCCCTCGCGCGCCCTCAGCACCCTGCGGACCTACGCCTACCGGCTGCGGAAGGTGCTGGAAGCCGACCGGTCGAGGCCCGGCCTGGTCGTCTCCGTGGGCACCGGCTACGCCATGTCCTTCCCCAGGGGCTCGCTGGACGCACTGGTGTTCGAGGAGGGGTACGCCGAGGCCGAGAAGGCCCGGACAGCAGGCGACCTCGCTCGCGCCCGCACGCTGCTGACACAGGCCCTCGGCCTGTGGCAGGGCGACGCCATGGACGGCACGGCCGGGCCGTACGTCGAGGCTCAGCGCGACCGGCTCGGCGACCGTCGGCTGAGCGCCCTGCAGGCCAAGCTCGAACTCGACATCGAGCTCGGACGGGCCATCGAGGCCGTGGCGGACCTGACCATGCTGAGCGCCGCGCATCCCCTGCGGGAATCGCTGAGCGGTCTGCTGATGCTGGCTCTGTACCGGTGCGGACGGCAGGCCGAGGCGCTGGAGGTCTTCGACCGGACCAGGCGGTTGCTCGCCGAGGACCTGGGCATCGACCCGGGAGGCGAGCTCAGGGCGCTGCATCACCGCATCCTCACCTCGGACCCCGACCTGTCGCCCGCCCGGCTCGACCCCAGACCCGACCCCGGGCCGTCGCCCGCCCCCCACGAGGCTCCACCCGCCGGACTCCCGCCGGTGGCCCAGCTACCCGCCGACCTGTCCGACTTCACCGGCAGGCAGGAGGAGGTCGCCCTCCTCACCGAGGTGCTGAAGTCCGGCTCCGGGCAGGCGACCACCGTGGTGAGCCTGTCCGGCAAGGGCGGAGTGGGCAAGACCGCTCTGGCGATCCACGTCGCTCACCTGCTCAGCGATGCGTTCCCGGACGGTCAGCTCTACATCGACCTGTGCGGAGCCGGAGGCCTGCCCGTCGAGCCCACTGCGGCGCTGCGCGAGTTCCTGTACGCGCTCGGCCGTTCGGACGCGGACATCCCGGACGACCTGACACAGCGGGCGGCCCTCTTCCGCAGCCTCATGGTCAACCGCAGGATGCTGGTCATCCTGGACAACGCCGTGGACGACACGCAGGTCAGGTCGCTCCTTCCCGGCACGGGAGGCTGCGCCGTACTGGTGACGAGCAGAGCCAAGCCCGCGGGGCTGCCGACGACCCGCAGAGTCGACCTCGACGTGCTCACGCCCCGCGACGCCGTGCAGCTGTTCACCAGGATCGTGGGGGAGGAGCGGGTCGTCACCGAGCCGGAGGCGGCGGAGGACGCGGTCGTCCTGTGCGGGTTCCTGCCGCTCGCGGTGCGCATCGCGGCGTCCCGGCTGGTCTCCAGGCCGCTGTGGACGATCTCCTCCCTGGTCGGGAGGCTGGCCGACGAGCGACGACGGCTGTCCGAGCTGCGGCTCGGCACCATGACCGTCGAGGTCACCTTCCAGCTCGGCTACGAGCGGCTCGGCGCGGATCAGGCGCGGGCCTTCAGGCTGCTCACGATCCCCGAGACCACCTCGTTCTCGCTGTCCGCCGCGGCGGCCATCCTCGGCCTTGAGCTGCTCGACGCGGAGGAGATCGTGGAGAGCCTCGTCGACCTGGGCATGCTTGACTCGCCCACCCCGGGCCGCTATCGCTTCCACGAGCTGCTGTGGCTCTACGGGCGAAACCTCGCCGAGCGGTCGGAGCAGCCGCACGAGCGCTGCGCCGCGCTCGTCAGGCTGCTGGACCACCTGCTTGCCACGCAGGTCAACGCCCTGCGGCTGCTCCACGCCCGCGCGCTCGTCCCCGCTCCGGCCGCCGGCGCGTCCTTCGCGTCGGCAGAGGAGGCTCGCGAGTGGATCGACACCGAGGCCCTGACGATGATCGGCCTGGTCACGCAGCTGGCCAGGGCTCCCCACAGCCCGCTGTCTCCGGCCGCCGACCTGCTCTTCTCCCTCGGCGTCCTGCGCGAGCACGGCCGCCACTGGGCCGAACTGGAGGGCGCGGCGGTGGCCGTCCTCGACGAGTCGGTGCGGCGGGGTCACCCCCGCGGCGAGGCCAGGGCCGCTTACACCCTCGGCTGGATCCTCGCCGCCACCGCCCGCGAAGAGCAAGCCCGGCAGCACATCGAGCGGGCGGCCGCGCTCTGCCGGAACGAGGACGACCGCGTCGTGCTGGCAGAGGCGCTCGGGCTGCTGGGCGAGTCGCAGGCTCGCGAGGGCTGAGCCGGCGCCTGCGCCCCATCGGCGTCCAGCGGATAAACGGGACGTCGGCCGTTCAGACATCAGCTGTCTATCCCGGTGGCACAGGATCGGCGTCCATGAAGACACGACTCGCCGGCGCCGTCGCCGGCCTTGCCACCGTATCGAGCCTCGTTCTCGTCGCGCCGCCCGCGCAGGCGGCCACCGTTGCGACCCAGTCCGTCTCCGCCCAGCAGCGGATGATCGTGCCCGTCCTCGCGAAGCGGGTGCTGAAGGAGGTGATCAAGGCGATCATCGACAAGTTCAAGCGGGACATCAAGAACCAGCAGGAGCTCACCGCCTTCGTCAACGACGCCCTCGCCAGCGAGTGGGCGCAGTTGACCAATGAGGACATGCGCCTCATCAAGTACCACGCCATCCTTATTCAGGAGAAACTCAACTACAACGCCGACGGTCTCGAATGCGATGACTGCGACCTCGACGGCGACGGCGACGCCGATGCGGCCGACGACGACGGGGTCAACGGTCCGTACGTGGACATCCCCGAGAGCGAGGTGGCCGACCGTGACGGTGCGGTCTTCAACGAGGACGGCACCCTGGTGTTCACCACCAGCTCGGGTGACAAGTTCGTCTACCGCCTCCTGATCGCCGAGCGGGGCGAGCTCAAGGTCCCGATCCGGGAGAACTACAACCCCAACGCCACCCCGCCGAAGCCGCCGATGCGCCACGAACTCGGCATCAGGACGGACGGCGACTGGCGTCTCAGCGAGGGCACATGGGGCGGCCACCACACCTACCGCTTCACCGATTACAGCAAGCCGAACCCCCGGTGGAAGGGCGACCTCAAGCTGGATCCGCTCAACCGGTAGCGGCTCGGCCCCGGCCGTACCCGCCGGCGGGTAGGGCCGGGGCCCCGGCGGGAGACTCCCCGGCGGAAAACTCGTCGTGTGCGCAGGACGCGGGCCGCTACGATCGGCGGACGCGTGATCATGGCACCAGGAACACGAGGGCTCTTCGAGGGGGCGCACCCGATGGCGCAGGCGTCGGAGCGACAGGCCGAACATCCCGAGCCGCTGGAGCGCGGGCATCCGTTCCGGCAGTGGAAGACGTGGCGGATACCCGGCACCGAGCTGACCCTCACCGGCTACTCCCGTGCCAACGACAAGACCTTCTTCCACCTCCCCGAGCTGCGTTGCAGCCTCGACGCGGGGTTGTGCGAAGGACGGCAGGTGGACACGGTCTTCCTGACCCACACCCACCACGACCACTCCAAGGACCTCGACTTCCTGGCTGCCCAGGGCGCGGACATCTACCTGCCCGCCGCAGCGGTGCCGTACGTGGAGTCCTACCTGCGCGCGTCCGCCGAACTGAACCACGGGCCGGGGTTCGACCCCGCCCTCGCGGGCGGCTACCGCCTGCACGGCGTGCGCCAGGACGACGAGTTCGTCTTCGGACGTCGCGGACAC
This sequence comes from Nonomuraea sp. NPDC005983, assembly GCF_040614375.1. Taxonomy (NCBI): domain Bacteria; kingdom Bacillati; phylum Actinomycetota; class Actinomycetes; order Streptosporangiales; family Streptosporangiaceae; genus Nonomuraea; species Nonomuraea sp. NPDC005983. The sequence continues at coordinate 46,670 of NZ_JBEXUP010000033.1, read as the reverse complement.
CACGTGCGCGTGGTGGAGTGCGAGCACAAAGTGCCCTGCGTGGGGTACGCCTACTCGGAGCGGCGCAAGGTCCTGCGGCCGGAGTTCGAGGAGCTCCGGCGGTCCCTGGAGCGGGAGGGCCGGGGCGCGGAGTTCGGCCGGATCATGGCGCGCAAGCGCAAGGAGGGGGCCGAGGTCGACGACGCGGTCCGGCGGCCGCTGTTCGCTTTCCTCGGCGACACACACGTCAACGTGTTCGAGCGGAACCCGTGGCTCTTCGAGTATCCGGTCGTCATCACCGAGTGCACCTTTCTCGACGACGCAGAGCTGGACCGCGCGGACCGGGTCGGGCACACGGTCTGGAGCAGGCTCAGGCCCGTGGTCGAGGCGCACCCGGAGACTCTCTTCGTCCTGACCCACTTCAGCCTGCGTCACTCGGATCGGGAGATCCTCGAGTTCTTCCGGCGGCTCGAGCCCGCACGGCCGGACAACATCCTGTTGTGGGTGCATCCGCGGAGCCGCCTGCCCGAGCAGCACCAGTCCGGCCGCTAGTCCTCCGAGAGCACGATCACTCGATCGCCCGGCTCGAACCGCAGCGACAGGGACTTGTCCGGGTTGAGCGCGACGCCGTAGCCGGGCGCCTGACCAGAGTCGGCCGCCCGCCGGTAGCCGATGGCCGTCTCGCCGCGTCGCCTGGCCGCCTCCAACACGGTCGCGAACGTCGCGGGAACGCCGACCTGGATGTAGTCCTCGGCGGGCTTGAGGTAGATCTCCGAACCCTGGTGGGAGAACAGCTGGTCGAAGACCTGCGCGAGGTGCCTGTTCTCGGCCAGCTGGGTGAGCAGCAGGCTGACCAGCTTGCCGCCGACCACGAAATCGTCGGCCCTGGCCACCTCGGCGAGGTGGCGGTTCCGCTCGTCGTTCATCTCGCTGACGATCGTGCCCCCTGTGCGCATGTCGCGCAGATGCAGCAGCGTCATGAGCGTGCGCGCGTCGGCTTTCCGCGCGTCGTACGCCTCGTCGGACAGGACGATCGTGTGGTCGTAACTGGGCACGTCCAAGGCCTTGAGGACGGAGCCACTGGTGGTGTCGCACTCCTCGGCGCTGACGAGCACACCGGCCGGAAGGGAGACCGCGTCGGCGGGCGCGCCCGCGAGATGGATCTCGGAGCCCGGCGGCAGGTAGGGGGCGAGCTCGCGCAGGATGCGGTGCCTGCGGCTGTTGGTGCCGAGGATCAACGTCCTGGACGCCTGCCTCCGCGCGGTCCGCGGGCCGCGGATCGCTTCCGGCACGACCACGGGAGCGGCGCCGGCCAGCCTGATCATCGAGTCGTCCGGCGCGATGAGGATCAACAGATCGCCCTGCCGGATCACCGTGTCACTCGGCGGGTTGACGACCACCTGGCCGTCGTTCGTTCGCAGCCCGATCAGCGTGGCGCTCTCGTAGGCGAACAGCGCTTCGCCGTACATTCTGCCGACGAGCACGGGCTCGGCGCGCATGTAGATCTCGTCACCGTCGAAGTCGAGCAGGTCGCTGTAGACCGCCGACAGCCCTGACTGGCGGCACGACTGCACGACGAGCCGTGCCGCGATGTCCTGAGAGTCGATCACCTCGGCGTGCGGGCCGCCCGCGAGGCGGGCGGCTGCCAGGTTGTCGCTGTCGGAGACGGCGGCCACGACGGGAGGCTGCACGCCGCTCCATGTCCTGCTGCTGAGCGCCAGCATGATCCTGATGAGCTCGGCGTCATCGGTGGGCAACACCAGGATGGAGGCGGCGGCGTCCGGGCTGACCAGGCGCAGCGCGGAATGTTCCGCGGGGTCGCCGGAGCGGCAGACGACGCGAGCCCGGCCGGTGTCACCCAGTCTGGCGCGCAGTTGCTCCTCCATCTCGACCTTGTCCATGTCGGCCAGCACGGCCACGACAGAGCGCCGCTCGCTCTCCTTCGCCTTGATCAGCTCCGTGACGATGGCGAAGATCTCCTCGGACCAGCCGAGGATGATCGTGTGGCCCTGCTCGACCACCCGGGAGCGGCCCTTGCGCAGGTCTTCGAGCTTGCTGTCCAGGCCGGCGCTGAGGACGCCGACCAGGGCGCTCACGACGAACAGGCCGCCGATCGTCACGACGAGCATCATGAGGACGAAGACCGGATTGCCGTCGTCGCCCCCCATCGTGCCCGGGTCCAGGGTGCGCAGCAGGCTCATCCAGGCGACCCCCCACCAGGAGTGCCCGTCGGCGCCCGACTCGGCGAACGGCCACGCCATGGTGGTCACCACGAGGATCAGGATCAGCGAGACGACCGCGAGCCAGCCGATGAGGGCAGGGGTGCCCTTGGACATGGTGTTGTCGAACCAATAGCGCAGGCGCTCTCTGGTCATGGTTGCTCAGCCTCGTCCTCGTGGGGCTGGTCGGCCTCGGGCAGCGCGTAGCCGCATTTGACGGGCTTCTGCGTGCCGCCTTCGGTGAAGTCGGGGTCGAGCTCGATGGCGTTGAGCGTGGTGGCCTCGACGGGACGGCGGATCGTCTCCGCCATGCCGCAGTCGTAGAAGACGTAGGTTCCCTCCTCCTCGCCGAGCAGCATCATCCGGTCCCCTTCACGCTCCTTGTCGAGCGGCTTGCCGTCGCCGTCCTGCACGGTGGCCCACTGGTTCTTCACTCCGACGAGATCGAGCACGTAGTTGCCGTTGCCGTTCTCGTAGATGTCCAGCGCGCCCTGGACCATCTGACCGGCCAGCAGGAAGCCGAGGCCCAGGCCGACGAGCGCGCCGGTGAGCACCTTCATCCCCGCTCTGCCGGAGGGACGCCGCCGCAGCAGCCGGTAGGGCACCAGCAGGCCGAAGACGGCGATGCCCAGAGCCGTGAAGACCGCGGCCCCGGCCGAGACGCCCTGGACGACCTTGAGATACCCCCAGTAGGCCAGGCTGGAGGCCAGAACGCCGATCACGGCCGCCAGCCAGGGCTTCTCCCTGAGCCTGTCGACCGCGCGGGCGGCTCTGCCCCCCAGCACGAGGTTGACGAGCCAGCCAAGGCCCACGATCGCTCCCACGACCGGGATCAGCCCGAGCAGGACCGTCACCAGCGTGCTGATGAGCCGGGCGAAGATCGTCGCCTGGTCGAGGCCCGCCTGCTCGGGCGTGATGCCGAAGACGTAGTAGACGTTCTGCAGACCGATGTAGAGGACCGCGTAGAGAGCGACGGCCAGCGGAAGGGCGACCGAGCCGATCTTCTCGAAGAGCTCCAGGACGCTGCCGCGGTCCGCCTTCGCCTCTGTGGGCTCCGCGCTGGGAGGAGGAGCGATGTGCTCGGTCATGACGGGTTGCTCGTGCGCCGGACGAGCATGGGACCGCTGCTGTGGATAGGGCTGATTGGTCATGACCGGAGAGCCTGGATCATCGTCGTGGACACCTGATTGACGGGACATTGACGGATATATCTGCCCGCGCTCGCTCGTGTTCGACGATCCGCTGGATGTGCCGGTCGTCGATCTCCGTCTGGAGGACCTCGGAGACCGTCCGTCCATCGATCATCAAGATCGTGCCGTCAGGATCCAGGAGTCAACGATGTTCGACCTGGAGACCTCTGATGAAGTGGAATGGGCTCACGACGAGCGCAGGCGCGCTGCTCCTCGCCACCCTGCTGTCCGCCTGCGGAAGCGCGGAAACGCCGGCACAGAAGCCGGCTGCGGCCGCGTCGGACGCCCCCAAGGCCGGAGGTAAGTTCGTCGCCGAGTACGGGAAGGCGACGACCGACGTCGCCACCGAGGGGCTGGAGCTGCTGCGGTCGGGCAAGACCCTCGAAGGCTTCGCCAGCACCCTCAACGAGACGCTCACCCTGCCGCACGACGTCACGCTGGCCGGTGCGCAGTGCGATGAGGTGAACGCCTACTACAGCCCGGACGAGAAGAAGATCACCATGTGCTACGAGCTCGTGGTCGACGGCTTCACCCGCTACGAGGACAAGGCCGAGACCGAGGAGGAGAACAACGAGCACGGCCAGGCCAACCTCGTCGACACGCTGTTCCACGAGCTCGGCCACGCCGTGATCGACATCTACGACCTCCCCGCCCTGGGCAAGGAGGACGACGCGGCCGACCAGCTGTCGGCCTTCCTCATGGCCCAGGGCGAGGACGACTCCTCCAGCGTCCAGACGATCAACTACTACTTCGATTCGGCCAACGACCAGGACCGGGCCGAGCTCCCCTTCTATGACGAGCACTCGATGGACGAGCAGCGGGCGTTCAACTACATGTGCTGGATCTACGGCTCCGATCCCAAGGCCTATGCCGACTGGGTCGGACCGGACGGGTTGCCGGAGAACCGGGCCGACAGGTGCCCCGGCGAGTACGAGAAGCTCTCCAACGCCTGGTCGAAGCTGTTGGAACCGCACTTCAAGGACTGAGCTGTCAGTGACACCGTCCTGCCGGCCCTACCGATCTTCGTCGCGTCAGCCGCCGACCGGCCCCGGCACGCCCGAGCGCACCGGAGAGCCGGGAGGTTCCGGGGTGACGATCGAGGTCAGGGCGAACCGCGGGACGCTGGCCGGCACACCATCGAGTACGGCCTGCCGTACGACGGGCTGGGTGAACCGCAGCGGCGACCCGTCACGCAGGATCCCCATGCCGACCAGTGCCGACAGAGCGGAGGCCGCCTGGCTGTCCGCCAGACCGGCCAGGTCGGCCACGGTATGGAAGTCGGCCGCATGGTCGAGCGTCGCGACCGCTCTGGCCAGCGTGGCGGCCCCGGGGCCCGCGTGGCGCAGTTGGCCGGCCGCCCACCGCGCGATGGATGTGGACCGCTTGCCCGTGGCCTGCGCCTTCAGGTGCTCGGCCAGCAGAAACGTGTTGCCGCCCGTTTCGTGCAGGCAGGAGGCGAGGAACGCGGGCTCCGGTTCCGCGCCGAACAGTTCGGCGGCGAGGGCCGCCGCCGCCTCGGCGGGCAGACCTCCCAGACACACCGGAGCGAAGAGTGAGCAGAGTGACTCAAGCAACTGATCGTCGCCGGCCGGGACACCGGTCGCCCTGGTCGCGGCGACCACGAGGGGGACCCCCTCGATGCGCCTGGCCAGGTAGGCCAGCCAGCGCAACGAGCCGGGGTCGCACCACTGCAGATCGTCGATGGCGATCAGCAGGGGTGCGCGCTCCGCGAGTCGCACGGCGAGCCGGTAGAGCGCGTGCAGCCCGTCGGGACCACCCGACGACGGCCGGTTGTGCCAGACGATGTCGGCCGCGGGCTGCACCGTCCCGCGGAGCAGTTCATGCCGCTCACTCTCCGGCATGGAGTACAGGATCGGTTCGAAGACCTGCCGGGCCACGCCGTAGTCGTACTCGCGCTCAAGCGGGTGCGCCTGCGCCCAGGCCACCTGGAAACCGCGCATGTCGGCCAGAGCCTCCACGCCCCTCAGCAGCTGGGTCCTGCCGACACCGGGCTCGCCGTCGAAGACCATGCTGCTGCCGCTGCCGGACTCCGCGTCGGCCATCGCCGCTCCGGCGGTCGCGAGCAGATCGTCCCGGCCGAGGCAGCGCAGGCGCGCGACCGGCCTCCTGATCGCCACCGGCGCCGGCGCCGGCGGCAGATCGAGATCGGCGGTCTGCGAGAGGATGCCCGCCTCCAGTTTGCGCAGCTCAGGCCCGGGGTCGACGCCCAGCTCCTCGGCAAGGTAGCCGCGGGCGTCGCGCAGCGCGGCAAGGGCGTCGCCCTGCCTGGACGAGCGATACAGGCCCAGAGCGAGCAGCCGCCAGCCCTCCTCACGGAGGGGATGGGCGCGCGTGTGCGCTTCCAGCTCGGGTACGGCCTCGCCGTGCCGCCCCAGCGTCAGCAGGGTGTCGAGCCTGCGTTCCACCGCGCCGAGCTGCAGTTCCTGCAGTCTGGCCACCTCCCCCTTGGCCCACAGGGCGTGCGTGAACTCGGCGTAGGCAGGACCGCGCCACAGGCCGAGGGCCTCGTCGACCAGGCCGAGGACGGTGCTCGGATCAGCGGCTCCCCTCGCCTGCTGCAGCAGCTGCTCGAACCTGGCCGAGTCGAGGGCCGCCTCGTCCACGCGCAGGACGTACCCGAGCGGCTCGGTGATCAGCACGGACGGCCGGCCTGCCTCCTGGGCGGGCGGCTCGACCACGCGGCGCAGCCGGCAGATGAACGTACGTAGCGACGACAGCGCCTGCGGCGGCGGGCACCCCTCCCAGAGATCGTCGATCAGCCGGGCGATGGGAAGGACCCTTCCCGGCGACAGCAGCAGCCGTGCGAGAACCTCCCTGTTGCGCGGCGTGCCCACGTCCAGGCGATCATCCCCCCGCCATACCTCAACAGTTCCTAACACGCCGAAATGCATCGGCCTCATCGTTGACCCCCCAACGGTTCCGATCTGAACGGAGGCCATGGTGATGGGGGCCGGTAGACATCTCATAGACGAAGCATCGACGACCCCGTCGATGCCCCCCACGGTTCGCGCGAGCCGGTCGGGGCCGTCGCGTCAGCCGTGGCTGAGCAGGCGTCGCAGGAACTCCTCCATGGCCGCCTCCGCCGTGGCCTGGTCGCGGCCCCTGGCTACCAGCAGGGCGCTCTCGTTGATCGCGGCGAGCAGCATGTGCGCGTGGAGGTCCAGGTAGGCGGCGGGGATCGCGCCCGTCGCTCCCAGGGCTCCCTTGATCATGCCGAAGGAGTAGCGCTCCTCCAAGGCCCGCCAGCGCTCCCAGCCGATCACCGAGGGGGCGTCGATCAGCACGATGCGCTGGATCACCGGGTCTCCGGCCAGCCGCACCCAGGCCAGCGTGCCCGCCTTCAACATCTCCGCCGGGTCGGCGATGCCCTCGACCGCCTGCACGATCCGGGCGAGGATCGCCGCCTCCGTGGCCTCCAGCACCGCCTCGAACAGGGCGTCCTTGCCCGCGTAGTGGTGGTAGAGGGCCCCTCGGCTGAGCCCCGACTCCTGCAGGACCGCCTCGATCGAGGTGCCCTCGTAGCCGTGCTCGGCGAACAGTCGCGTGGCGATCGCGAGGAGCTGGTCGCGGGTGGCCGCGCCGCGTTCCGCCTTGAGGTTCATGCCTCCACTGTAGACAAACCGACAGTCAGTCGGTAATTTCGTAGACCGACAGTCGGTTTGTAATCCTGGAGGCGAGCAACCATGGACGGCATCTCCTACGTGGACGTCGGCGACGGGCCCGTCAGCCTGTTCGTGCACGGCGTCGGCACCAGCTCGTACCTGTGGCGCAACGTCATCGCCGAGTTCCGGGACGAGCGCCGGTGCCTCGCCATCGACCTGCCCCTGCACGGCGGCAGCGCGTCGCGCGACGACCTGTCCATCCCCGCGCTCGCCGAGGCGGTCGAGGAGCTCTGCGCAGGGCTCGGCCTGGACCAGGTGGACCTCGTCGCCAACGACACGGGCGGCGCGGCCGCGCAGGTCTTCGCGGTGCGGCACCCGGAACGGCTGCGCTCGCTCACGCTCACCAACTGCGACGTGCACACCAACACCCCGCCCGACGCGTTCAAGCCCACGGTCGAGCTGGCGGCCCGCGGGGAGCTGGCCGCGCTGACGGCCGTCGCGCTCGAGCAGCCGGAGCTGCTGGTCCACACCGCGTTCGGCGACGGCTACGAGCGCATCGAGGACCCGGCGTACCTGGTGGACCACTACCTGCGGCCGATCCTGGACAAGCCCGGCGGCGGGCAGGCGTTCGAGCGCCTGCTGACCTCCATCGACGCCGAGGACATGGTCGCCATCGAGCCGCGGCTCGCCGAGCTGACCGTGCCGACCCTGGTCGTGTGGGGGACGGGCGACGTCTTCTTCGACGTCAGCTGGGCGTACTGGCTGCGCGACACGATCCCCGGCGTCAAGGACGTGGTGGAGATCGAGGGGGGCAGGCTCTTCTTCCCCGACGAGCGCGCGGGCGAGCTGGTGCCGCACCTACGCCGCTTCTGGGGCTGACCCGAGCGGTCAGACGAGCGGGGTGAGGTACTTGTCCAGGTCGTCGAGGATCTTGCCCGCCGCGGTGACCCCGATGCCCAGCATCCAGACCTCGTCGTCGACGTTGTGGACGTGGCCCGCCTTGACCGCGGCGAGGTTCTTCCACAGCGGCCCGCCGGTCACCGCCGCCTGGCTCTTGGCCGCGGCCTCCCCGTACGCGGTGTAGAAGATCGCGTCGCCGTCGGCCTGCGCGATGTTCTCCTGGCTCAGCTTGCCGAAACGCTTGTCCTGCTGCGCGGCGAGCTGCTGTGCCTCGGGCCGGGGGATCCCCGCGTCGCCCACCACGATGCCGCTGAAGGACTCGGGCCCGTACATCCGGATCTCGGTCGGCATGAACCGCACGATGCTCACCTTCAGCGTGGAGAACCTGGCCCCGACCTCTTTGGCCCGCTTCTCGTAGGCCGACAGGAGCTGCGTGGCCTGGTCCTTCTTGCCCAGCGCCGTCGCGTCCAGGAGGAAGTTCTCCTTCCAGGTGACGCCGACCTTCTCCGTGAACACCGTCGGCGCGATCTTGCTGAGCTTGTCGTAGAAGGCGGCCTGGCGGAACTTGGTGCCGAGGATCAGGTCCGGCTTCAGCGCCATGATCGCTTCGAGGTTGGGCTGCTGGAGGGTTCCCACCGCCTTCGTCGCTGACAGCGCGGAGCCCAGGTACGTGGGCCACGCCTGGCTCTCCGTCGCCTGCGCCGCGCCGACGGGGGCGAGGCCGAGGGAGACCATCGTGTCGAGCTTGTCGGTGTCGAGCACCACGACCCTCTTGGGGGACTCCGGCACCTTCGTCTCGCCCATGGCGTGCTTGACGGTCCGGGTGGGGCCGGTCTCCTGGGAGGAGGTGGAGGTGCCGCATGCGGCGAGGGTGAGGAGGGGCAGCACGACGGCGGCGGCCAGGCGCAGGCGCATGAAAATTCCTTGATCTATTAGGTTAGGCAACCCTAAGCCTAGCGCCGCTCATGCCCGCAATGCGGGGTGTGAGTGGTCCGAAACACCGGCGAAACACCACTGTGGCGAGATTCACGAATGTGAAACACACCCGGTCGAGCCACGAAACCGCGGGCGAACACGCTGTGGCCACACGTCACATGTAAGGAGGGTCGCGTCGTGAAGATCGATAGCGGCACGACAGCCTGGATGCTCGCGGCAACCGCGTTGGTGCTGCTGATGACACCGGGACTCGCGTTCTTCTACGGGGGCATGACCAGGGCCAAGAGTGTCCTGAACATGATGATGATGTCGTTCGTCGCCATCATCACGGTCACCATCGCCTGGGTGCTCTTCGGGCACTCGCTGGCCTTCAGTGACAACGGCATGTCGTGGCTGAACAACTTCGTGGGCGGGCTCGACCACATCGGCCTGCAGAGCCTGGTGGACACCGCCACCAAGGACGACGGCACCGGCATGCCCAGCCTGGTCTTCTCGGCCTTCCAGCTGACGTTCGCCATCATCACCGTGGCCCTGATCAGCGGCGCGATCGCCGACCGGGCGAAGTTCGGCGCCTGGGTGCTGTTCACCTTCGTCTGGGCGACGATCGTCTACTTCCCCGTCGCGCACTGGGTGTGGGGCACCGGCTGGCTGAACGCCCTCGGCATCGAGGACTTCGCCGGAGGCACGGTGGTCCACATCAACGCGGGCGCCGCCGCGCTGGCCCTGGCGCTGGTGATCGGTAAGCGGCACGGCTGGCGCAAGGAGCCGATGCGTCCGCACAACCTGACGCTGGTCCTGCTCGGCGCGGGCCTGCTGTGGTTCGGCTGGTTCGGCTTCAACGCGGGCTCCGAGCTGGCGGTCGACGGCACGGCGGCCCTGGCGTTCATGAACACCCAGATCGCCACCGCGGTGGCCGCGGGCGCCTGGCTCGTGGTGGAGAAGCTGCGCGACGGGCACGCCACCAGCCTCGGCGTCGCCTCCGGCGCCGTCGCCGGCCTGGTCGCCATCACCCCCGCCTGCGGCTTCGTCGACCCGTGGGCCGCGATGCTGATCGGCCTGATCGCGGGCGCGGTCTGCGCCTACGCGGTGGGCCTGAAGTACAAGCTGGGCTTCGACGACTCGCTCGACGTGGTCGGCGTCCACCTGGTCGGCGGCGTCATCGGCGCGGTCTCGCTCGGCTTCCTGGCCGCCTACCCCTTCCTGCCGCAGCAGAACAAGGGCCTGCTCTACGGCGAGGGCCTCACCCAGCTCGGCCTGCAGGTGCTCGGCCCGATCGCGGTCGGCGGCTACTCGTTCATCGTGACCTGGGTGATCGGCAAGGTCATCGACAAGACGATGGGCTTCCGCATCCCGGTCGAGGAAGAGGTCACCGGCATCGACGTCACCGCGCACGCCGAGACCGGCTACGACCTCGGCACGGTCTACGCTTCCGGCGTGACCTCCCCTAACGGTCCCCTCACTCCGGCCCAGAAGAAGGTGGAAGCATGAGGCTGATCACGGCCGTCATCAAGCCCTTCAAGCTCGATGACGTCAAGGCGGCCCTGGAGCAGTTCGGCGTCAAGGGCATGACGGTCAGCGAGGCGAGCGGCTACGGCCGCCAGCGCGGTCACACCGAGGTGTACCGCGGCGCGGAGTACCAGGTGGACCTGGTGCCCAAGGTCCGGCTGGAGGTCCTGGCCGAGGAGGACGACGCCGAGGACGTGATCGACGTCATCGTTAAGGCCGCCCAGACCGGGAAGATCGGTGATGGCAAGGTCTGGTCCGTCCCCGTCGACACGGTGATCCGGGTCCGTACGGGAGAGCGCGGTCCTGAGGCCCTGTGAGGGGAGAGGCGCGCTCCTTCGCCGCGGCCCGCAAGGAGCGGGCCGCGGACACCGACCGCTGGCTCAAGGATCTCTTCCGGACGGCGAGCGACGGCGACCGGGTCTCGCTGGTCGCCGTCGGCAGCCTCGGCCGGGGCGAACTCGCTCCGGGCAGCGACCTCGACCTGGTCCTGCTGCACAACGGCCGCCGCGACGTGGCCAGGGTCGCCGACCGCATCTGGTACCCGATCTGGGACTCCGCCGTCGGCCTCGACCACTCGGTGCGGACCGTGGAAGAGGCCGTGGCGGTGGCCCGCGACGACCTCAAGGCGGTGCTCGGCCTCATCCAGGCCAGGCACATCGCCGGTGATCCCGACCTGACCAGGAAGGCCAGGGAGGCGGTGCTCGCCGAGTGGCGGGCCGACTCCCGGCGCAGGCTGGGTGAGCTGCGCGAGGCGGCCGACCAGCGTGCCCAGGTCAGCGGCGAGCTGGCCTTCCTCCTGGAACCCGACCTCAAGGACGGCAGGGGCGGGCTGCGTGACGTCCAGGCCATGCAGGCGGTCGCGGCGGCGTGGGTGGCGTCCGCGCCGGGCCCGCGCGCCCGCGAGGCCCACGAGTTCATCCTGGACGTGCGGCACGCCCTGCACGTCGTCACGGCGCGCGGCAGCGACAGGCTGGTGCTGCAGGAGCAGGACGCCGTCGCCGGGCTGCTCGGCCTGCTCGACGCCGAGGCGCTGATGCGCAGGCTGGCCGAGGCGGGCCGGACGATCTCGCACGCCTTCGACGCGACCTGGCGCACGGTTGACAGGCTGGTGTCAGGCCCGGCTCCCCGGGGCCGCCGTCCGCTGGCCGACGGGGTGGTCGAGCACGGCGGCGAGGTGGTGCTCGCCAGGGGCGCGGACCCGCGCAAGGACCCGGTGCTTGTGCTGCGGGCAGCGGCAGCCGCCGCCGACTCCGGGCTGCCGCTCGCGCCCGCCACGGTGTCCGTCCTGGCTGCTCAGTCGCCTCCGATGCCGGTGCCGTGGCCGGAGGAGGCGCGCGACGCGCTGGTCTCCATCCTGGGCGCGGGGCGGGCCGCCGTCCCGGTGTGGGAGGAGCTCGACCAGGCGGGCATCCTTGTCAAGCTGCTTCCTGACTGGGAGCGGGTGCGGCACCGTCCGCAGCGCAACCCGATCCACCGCTTCACCGTCGACAGGCACCTGATCGAGGCGGCGGCCAACGCCGCGAGCCACACCCGCGAGGTGTCCCGCCCGGACCTGCTGTTGATCGCGGCGCTGCTGCACGACGTCGGCAAAGGCTGGCCAGGCGACCACTCGGCGACGGGCGAGGTCGTGGTCCGCGACATCGCGGCCCGCATCGGCCTGCCCCCGCAGGACGTCGACACGCTCGCCACCGTCGTCCGCCACCACCTGCTGCTGCCCGAGACCGCCACCCGTCGCGACCTCGACGACCCGGTCACCATCGAGAAGGTCGCGGGCACGGTCGGCTCCCGCGAGGTGCTCGATCTGCTCGCCGCGCTGGCCGTCGCCGACGGGATCGCCACCGGGCCCGCAGCCTGGAACGCCTGGAAGGCCGGGCTGGTCGCCGACCTGGTGCGGCGGGTGCGCTCGGTGCTGGCGGGCTCACCGCCGCCCAGCGCGCCCCACCTGTCGGCCGAGCAGGCCGCGCTGGCCAGGCACGGCGGGGGCGCGATCCGGGTGAACGGGGGAGCGGTCACGGTCGTCGCGCCCGACCGGGCGGGGCTGCTGTGGAGCGCGGCGGGCGTGCTGGCGGCGCACCGGCTCGTGGTCCGCTCCGCCTCGGCCGCCTCGGCCGGGTCCACGGCCGTGATCGAGTTCTCGGTGATCCCGGAGTACGGGTCGCCGCCCGACCCCGCGACCCTGGAAGCGGACCTCCGGCTCGTCCTTGCTGGACGCCTTGACATCGAGCAGCGGCTGGCCCGCCGTACCAGGTCGATGAGACCTCCTCGGGTGCCCGTCGCCCCACCGCGTGTGAGCTTGGTCGACGACGCCTCCGAGACGGCCACGGTGGTCGAAGTCAGGGCCCATGACAGGCCGGGACTCCTGTGGCGCATTGGACGTGCTTTCGGTGAGTGTGGTCTTGACGTACGAGCCGCCCGCGTAGAGACTCTCGGCGCGGAGGCGGTGGACGTCTTCTATGTGGTTGACCGCGTCGGACGCCCCCTCAGCGACGACGCTCAGCGGAGACAGGTCCGCGACGTGGTGCTTGCTGCACTGCGGTAACCAACGGCACACGACCAGCGGTCACATTTGTAACAATTGTGTCCGATTTGACCTGATACGTCGGATGCTGCGGATACCTTGTGTGACGGCTTGACAGTGGATTGAGGGGTAGCGGGAGCAGTGACAACGGGGAATTCCGACAGCGGCCACGCCGCAAGGCGGGACCGCCCAGCGCGGCCGCTGTCGCGGTACAACCTGCGCAACTGGCGCGTCCGGTGGCGCCTCACCGCGCTCATCCTGGTTCCCACCGTCGTCGGCGTCGCGCTCGGGGGAGCGCGCGTGGTGGCCTCGGTCCAGAGCATCGGCGCCTACGACCGCACCTCCGCCGCCGCCGCCGAGGCAGGCCGGATCCGCGACCTGGTCCAGGCGATCGGGCTGGAGCGTGACACTGGCGGCTGGATGGGCGCCAGCTCCGCGATGCGCAAGAAGCTCGGCACGGTGTACAACGAGCGCAAGGCCGCCGTCGACCGGCTGGTCAAGACCGTCCTGGACGACATGGCGGCGATGGACGAGTCGTACGGCGAGCGCGTCCTGGAGGCCGTCAAGCGCGCCCGCTCCGACCTCACCGTGGTGCTGCCCAGGGTCCGCAAGGAGGGGCAGAAGGACCCTTCGCGTTACGACTCCCCGGTCGACAGCCTCCTGCGCGTCCACGACGAGCTGAGCCTGCTCAGCGACGACCCGCAGATCATCGGCCAGTTCCGCGCGATGGGCGCGCTGGCGCGGGCCAAGGAGCAGGTCTCCCGCCAGCGCATCCAGCTGCTCAGGAACGCCTACAACGCGTCCGGCGTGGACGCCAAGGAGGTCGAGCGGTTCATCGCCTCCAGCGCCGAGCAGCACTCCGAGATCGCCTCAGTCGGTCAGGAGGCCGGCGCGCAGGTCGGCATGGAGCTGTCCAAGGCGCTGACCCTGGACAAGTACTACCGGACCGAGCTGATGAAGTCCCGTGCCGTCACGCTGGCCAGCGGCAGGGCCCCGGGCGCCAGGCTCAGGGCGGACCTGATCCCCCGCCCCCAGGAGTGGTTCGACGACAACACCGCCACCATCGAGGCGCTGCGCTCGGTCGAGACCACGCTCAAGGACAAGGTGGACCTGCGCAGCCAGGAACTGCGTGACGCCGAGGTGCGCAACGCGGTCATCGCGGGCGTGCTGATCCTGGTGCTGCTGCTGCTCGTCCTGCTCCTCACCGTGGCCATCGCCCGCTCGATGGTCACGCCGCTGCGCCGCCTGCGCACGGAGGCCCTGGAGATCGCCGGTTTCCGGCTGCCGGACGTGGTCCGCAAGCTGCGCGTGACCGGGGACGTCTCGACCGACGTGCACCCGATCGCGATCGAGGGCGACGACGAGATCGGCGAGGTCGCCAAGGCGTTCGACCAGGTCCACCGCCAGGCCGTGCGGCTCGCGGGCGAGGAGGCCGAGCTGCGCAGCAACATCAGCGCGATGTTCGTCAACCTCTCCCGCCGCACGCAGACGCTGGTGGAGCGGCAGATCTCGCTGATCGACGGCCTGGAGAAGGGCGAGCAGGACGGCGGCCGGCTGTCGGACCTGTTCAAGCTCGACCACCTGGCCACCCGCATGCGCCGCAACTCCGAGAACCTCCTGGTCCTGGCCGGCCACGAGGCCACCCGCAGGCGCAGCCAGCCGGCCAAGCTGGTCGACGTGGTACGGGCCGCGCTGTCGGAGGTCGAGGGCTACGAGCGGGTCCAGGTCAAGGTGCACCGTTCCACCTCGGTACTCGGCAGCGCCGCCAACGACCTCGTCCACCTGGTGGCCGAGCTGGTCGAGAACGCCATCCAGTTCTCGCCGAACAGCTCCCAGGTCGTCGTCTCCAGCAGCCTCGTCGAGGGCGGCGGCGCGCTGCTGTCGGTGGCCGACTCCGGCATCAGCATGACCGAGGACGAGTTGGCCGAGGCCAACCGCCGCCTGGCCGAGCCGCCGGTCGTGGACGTGTCGGTCTCGCGCCGCATGGGCCTGTTCGTGGTCGGCCGGCTGGCGCTGCGCCACGGCATCCGGGTCCAGCTCCGCAAGGGCGACGGCTCCGGCCTGATCGCGATGGTGCTGCTGCCGCCGTCGCTGCTCCCCCAGGCCGCCCAGCAACCCCTGCAGCCGCGCCCGGCGTACGGCGCCGGCATGGGTGGCGGCATGGTCCCCGCCGGACAGAACGGCAACGGCAACGGCTCGTTCCACTCCTTCGGCAGCTTCGACTCCTTCGACAGCGCGGGCTCGGCACCCAGGAGCCCGTTCACCGCCAACACGGACGGCGGCAGCATCAGGCAGCCGCCGTTCGACCCCGGCGTCTTCCCGTCGTACCCGAGCTCCCCGTCCTACCCGAGTCCGCCGTCCTACCCGAGCCCGCCGAGCGCTTCGTTCCCGAGCCAGCCCGCTTCCCAGAGCCCGCCGAGCCCCCCAGGCGCCTCGTACCCGAGCACGGAGCGCACCGGCTCCTTCCCGTCCTTCCCGAGTAACGACTTCTCGCGGGGCCCGTTCCAGGCGCCGCCGCCCGCGCCCGCGTCCTCGCCGTACAACACGAGCGAGGTGCGCAGGCCCGAGCCGCACCCGTCGGTGGAGGTCTCGCCGATGGACGCGGAGCACGAGGAGTTCCTGCCGATCTTCGCCTCGGTCGAGTCGGCGTGGTTCCGCAGGCCGCAAGGCGAGCAGGGGTCGGATTCGTCCCATCGAGATGAGCAAGACTCCGCGCAAGCCGTACGCTCTGGGGAGGAAGCGTGGCGAACCGCCGCTGACGCCGGTTGGCAGGCGGCGGCCGCCGCGAGCGACCCGAGCCTCGGCGGCACCACCGCCGCCGGGCTCCCCAAACGCACGCCCAAGGCGAACCTGGTACCAGGAACGGCCAGCCAGCCCGCGCTGCAGCAGCAGCAACGGCAGGACCCGACGCCGCCGGTCTCCCCCGATCGGATGCGCCGCCGGATGGCCAGTTACCAGCAAGGCGTGCGGCGGGGTCGCGCGGAGGTACGTGAACAGGAGGAACAACAGTGAGCGAGCGGCCTGCGTGTCCCATCAAGGAGGACGCGTGACGACCCTTAGCCACGAAGCGCACCGGTTTGACTGGTTGATCACCGACTTCGTGCGGAACACCCCCGGCGTGGCGCATGCCGTCGTCGTCTCGGCCGACGGCCTCTGCCTGGCCGCTTCCGAGGGGTTCCCGCCGGACCGGGCCGACCAGCTCGCCGCGGTCTCCGCCGGGCTGCTGAGCCTGACCGTGGGCGCGTCCCGCGTGTTCGAAGGCGGCTCGGTGTCACAGACCGTGGTCGAGATGCAGCGTGGCCTGCTCATCGTGATGGCGATCAGCGACGGTTCGGTGCTCACCGTGCTGGCGGGGCCCGACTGCGACATGGGGCTGGTTGCGTACCAGATGACGCTGCTGGTCGACAGGGCCGGGCAGGCCCTCACGCCGGCTCTGCGCGCCGAGCTCCAGGCCGCCAGGACGCGGTGATGCAATGGTGGAACTGATGGAGGAGGGCCGTGTACGGCAGTAGCGGAACCGGGGACGACGAGCCCCTGTTCCGCCCGTACGCGGTGACCGGCGGCCGTTCGGAGCCGCGTTACCACCTGGCGATGGAGACGCTGATCTCGTCCATGTCCATACCGGACGACGAGATGGCCATGCTCACACCCGAGCAGGAGGCCATCATGCAGCTCTGCCGGACCTTCCGGTCGGTCGCCGAGATATCGGCCCTGCTCCGGGTCCCGCTGGGTGTGGCCAGGGTGCTTGTGGCGGACATGTCCGACGAAGGGCTCGTCCGCCTGCACCAGCCGCACCTCAGCCAGGGACAGCCAGACCTCAACATGCTTGAAAGGGTGCTCAGTGGACTTCGCAGGCTCTAGCCCCGGCCTAACGTCGACGAAGATCGTCGTCGCGGGCGGGTTCGGCGTCGGCAAGACGACGTTCGTGGGGGCGGTGTCCGAGATCCTGCCGCTCACCACGGAAGCGGTGATGACGGACGCGTCCGCGGGCATCGACGACCTCGGTCTGACCCCGAACAAGCAGACGACGACGGTGGCGATGGACTTCGGCCGTCTCTCCCTCGACCGCGACCTGATCCTGTACCTGTTCGGCACGCCCGGACAGCACCGGTTCTGGTTCATGTGGGACGACCTGGTGCGTGGCGCCATCGGGGCCGTGGTGCTGCTCGACACCCGGCGGCTGGCCGACAGCTTCCCGGCCATCGACTACTTCGAGGAGGCGAAGCTGCCCTTCGTGATCGGCGTCAACGGCTGGGAGGGGCAGTTCCCGCACTCGGACAACGAGGTGCGGGAGGCGCTGGCGCTGGGGGCGCACGTCCCGATCGTGCGCACGGACGCGCGCAACCGCGATTCGGTCAAGGCGACGTTGATCTCGCTGGTGGAGCACGTGGTGCGGCTGCGGTCGGCTCCCGTCTCCTAGGACCCGTCTCCTAGTCGTCTCCTAGGGTCCGTCTTCTAGCGGCGGACCTCCCAGGGGACTGCGTCCAGCGAGTTGAGCACCGGGACGAGTTGCTTCTCCTCGTAGTCGAAGTGGGCTTCCAGTTCGGCGGAGAGGCGGTCCAGCTCGTCCCGGGTGCCGGCGGCGGCCAGCCGCTCGACCAGCCCGGCGACCACCACGTGCTCGGCGCGCAGCCGGTCGAGGGCCTCCTTCAGCTCGGGGAGGCGCTCCTCCAGGTGGGGGAAGACCGCGCGGTCCTCGCCCGAGTGGTGGAAGCTCAGCCGCTCGCAGAACGTCACGCAGTGGGCGCGCAGCTCGCCGCTGAGCGGCTCCCCGGTGCGGAGCCCGGCGAGCTCGGCGCGGAACCAGTCGTGCACGGCCACCAGCTCGTCCCCGAAGGCCCGGACCCGTTCCGCGTCGCCGGTACTGTCCTGCTGGGCTTGCGTCATGTTCACTATCCTTCGGTTAGTCGAGCAAATTAGCTTTGTATGCATAGCTAATTGCTCATTCAAGGTATTGGGGTGCTTGGCGGATGTCAACGGACGGCCTGAGCGTGGACGAGAGCATCCGCACGCTGCTGCTGCTGATGCCGCGCATGGTGGGCAGGGCCAAGCGGCTGGGCGTGCCCGAAGAGCTGCGGTCGCTCTCACTCGCGCCCCGGCACCTGTCGCTGCTGGCCTACCTGCTGTTCGACGGGGCGATGACGGTCAACGAGCTGGCGTCACGGCTGGAGGTGGCACCGGCGACGGTCAGCCTGATGGTCGGCGAACTGAGCCGCAAGGGCGTCCTCGACAGGCGCGAGGACGACGCCGACCGGCGGCGGACGATCGTCAGCATCGCCGAGGCGCGCCGCGACGCCATCTCGGAGTGGCTCGGCCACGGGGCCGCCGCCTGGCGCACGGCTCTGGAGCCGCTCACGCCCGCCGAGCGGCGGCTGTTCGTGCGCACGCTGCTCGCCTACGAGCAGGCACTGTCGGGCTGAGCCGGGCTGAGCCGGGCTGAGTCGGGCTGAGCGCCTTGGCCTGACGGCAGGCCGCACCTCGCTGTCAGGCCGAGCTCCGGGGCGTGACGTCGGCGGATGTGGGTCGTGCGGCGCGCCCTGCATTCAGCTCGCGCGGCCGGCGATCAGGGCCTCGATGCCGTCGAGGACGCGTTCCAGGCCGAACTTGAAGGCGTGCTCCGCGCTGTAGGCCCCGCCCAGGGCCTCGGCGGCGGCCTCGCCGACCCGCGCGGCCGTCGGGTAGCGGCTGGCGTCGGCGATCCGGCTGAGGAAGGGCGCGTGCGCGGCCCACCACTGGTCGTCGGACATCCCCGTCGCGCTCTCCGCCTGCGCGGCCTCGACCGCGCCCCTGGCCGTGCCGTGCACGAACCCGGTGATCAACGTGATCACGGAGTCCATCTCCACGTCCGTCAGCCCGATGCCGGAGACGGCGCGGAGCTCGTAGTCGTACTTGGCGACGACGTTCGGCCCGAGCACCGGGCGGCTCGTCGCCACCTGGAGCAGCCAGGGGTGACGCACGTAGAGCGCCCAGTTCTCCCTGGCGATCAGCGCCAGACGTCCGCGCCAGCCGCCGGGAACGTCCTCCGGCCTGGCCGTCTCGCCGTACACGGTGTCGAGCATGACGTCGAACAGTTCGGGTTTGCCCGGCACGTACGTGTAGAGCGACATCGTCCCTACGCCCAGCTTCTCGGCGACCCGGCGCATGGACAGGGCCTGCAGCCCCTCGGCGTCGGCCACCTCGATGGCGGCGCGCACGATCTTGTCGACGCTCAAATCGGGCTTGCCCTTGCGGCTGGTGCGTTCGCTCGTGCGCCAGAGCAGCGCGAGGCTGCGCGCCGGGTCGCCCTTGCCGGAGTACTCGATCGTCACATCCGTACGGTACACCGTACGGTTGCACGCCCTCAATCGTATGCTGTACGGTACGGCGTACGGAAATGGAGGTGCCATGTCAGCGGTACTGGCGCAGGGCCTGCGCAAGACCTACGGCAAGAAGACCGCGCTGGACGGGTTCGACCTGGAGGTGAGGGAGGGCACCGTCTGCGGGCTGCTCGGCCCCAACGGCGCGGGCAAGACCACGGCTGTCCGCATCCTCACCACGTTGCTGCGTCCCGACGGCGGCCACGCGTCGGTGGCGGGCTACGACGTGGCCACGCGGCCCCACCAGGTGCGGCGCAGCATCGGCCTGGTCGGCCAGCACGCGGCCGTGGACGAGGTGCTGACCGGGCGGCAGAACCTGGAGTTGTTCGGACGCCTCTACCACCTCGACTCCCGCACGGCCCGCACCAGGGCCGCCGAGCTGCTCGACGCGTTCGGCCTGGAGCATCCAGGCCCGGTCAAGGAGTACTCGGGCGGCATGCGCCGCCGCCTCGACCTGGCGGCCGGCATGATCCTCTCGCCGCCGGTGCTCTTCCTGGACGAGCCCACGACCGGCCTCGACCCGCGCAGCCGCGCCGAGGTGTGGCGGGCGGTGCGCGGGCTGGTCGCGGGCGGCACCACGGTCCTGCTCACGACCCAGTACCTGGAAGAGGCCGACCAGCTCGCCGACCGCGTCTCGGTGATCGCCAGCGGCAGGGTGATCGCCGAGGGCACCCCTGACGAGCTGAAGTCCAGGCTGGGCGGCGACCGCGTGGACGTGGTCGTCAGGCACGCGGACCGGCTCGCCGAGGCCGTGGAGATCGTCGGGCGGGTGGCGTCCGCGCCGGCGGAGTGCGACGAGGACACCCGGCACGTCAGCGCTCCCGTGACGGAGCGGGTCCAGGCGCTGACGGAGGTGCTGGGCGCGCTCGCGGCGGCGGGCGTCGACGTGGAGGACGTCGGCCTGCGCCGCCCGACGCTGGACGAGGTCTTCCTGAACCTCACGGAGAACGAGGAGCTGCCTCGATGACCACGAACCCGACACCCACGAACCCGCGGTCTGTGAACCCGACGTCCGCTCGCTCGACGGTGGTGGTGAGTCAGGCGCTCGCGAACCAGAGGTCCGCCGTCGAGGACGGGCCGCTCGCCCGGCTGCGCTGGGCCCTGGCCGACGGCTGGACCGTCGCCAGGCGGGACCTGATCCACTGGACCGCTCAGCCCATGACGATCGTGTTCGGGGTCGTCTTCCCCGTCATAATCACCCTGGCGTTCGGCTACCTGTTCGGCGGCGCGGTGGACGTGCCCGACGGCGCCGACTACTTCGCCTTCCTCATGCCCGGCATGTACGGCATGACGATGCTTTTCGGCCTCGGCGCCACCATGGTCGCGGTCACCACGGACCTGTCCCGCGGCGTGACCGACAGGTTCCGCTCGATGCCGATGGCCCCCTCGGCCGTCCTCCTCGGCCGGGCGGTCGCCGACCTGCTGACCTCGGTCCTGATGCTGGCGGGCATGCTCGCCTGCGGGCTGGCGGTCGGCTGGCGTCCTGACGACCCGTTGGGCGCCCTGGGCGCGGTCGCTCTCCTGCTCCTGCTGCGCTTCGCCCTGCTCTGGGCGGGAATCTACCTCGGGCTGCTGACCAAGGAACCGGGTGCGGTCACCGCCATCCAGACCCTGGAGTTCCCGATCGGTTTCCTCTCCAACGCCTTCGTCGCCCCCAGCACCATGCCGGGCTGGCTCGGCGCCATCGCCGAGTGGAACCCGCTCTCCTCGACGGTGGCCGCTGCCAGGCAGCTGTTCGGCAACCCCGGCTGGGGCGGCGACTCCTGGGTGTCCCAGCATCCCGTGCAGATGGCCGTCGTCTGGCCACTGCTGATCACGGCCGTCTTCTTCACCCTCTCCGTCCGCCTCTACCAGCGCCTCGACCGCTGAAATCCACCGACCCAGGTCGTGAAATGTCGGTGCTGTGGTCGCACAATGTCGGTGCAATCAGCCGTGAAATGTCGGTTCTAAAGCCCGCGAAATGTCGGTTCAGCTGCCTGTAGAATGTCGATTCCGCAGGTAGGAGGCGCAATGGCTGACCTGGTTCCGCGACGTATCGCTGGACATGCCGTGGAGTTCCTGGACGCTTTCAGGGTTGTGATCGTCAACGGTCCGCGTCAGTCGGGCAAGACCACCTTGCTCCAGCAACTGAACGCGTGTCGGGGCGGCACGTACCTGACCTTGGACGATGGCGCGCTGCGAGCGGCCGCCCAGGCTGACCCGGAGAGCTTCGTCGCTGACGGCGCGAAGCCCTTGATGATCGACGAGATACAGCGGGGCGGCGACGACCTGGTACTGGCGATCAAGTCAACAGTTGATCGTTCGTCTGGGCGTGGGCAGTTCATTCTCGCTGGTTCGACCAGGTTCCTGACGACCCCGTCGCTCAGCGAGTCGCTGGCGGGAAGGGCGGGCGTGCTGGAAGTCTGGCCGTTCGCCCAGCAGGAGCTTGCCGGGGGGAGCACCTCCTTCCTGACCAGAGCGTTCGAGGACCCCGAGTCCTTCAGGACGGTCAGCCGGAGTGGCTACGGTCGGGCCGACTATTTCGACGTCATTGTCAGGGGTTTCTATCCCGAGACCATGACGATGCGTTCCGAACTGGCCCGCGCCGAGTGGCACAGCGCGTACGTGCAATCGGTCATCGACACTGACATCCGCGAGATGGCGAAGATCGACGAGCCCAGCAGCCTGCGATCGCTGTTGAGGCTCGCCGCCGCCTCTACCGGGCAGGAGATGAACGTCGTCAAGACCGCGAGCGACCTCGGCCTTCACCGCACCACGGTCAATCGCTATTTGGGGTTGCTGGAGACAGTCTTCCTGGTGAGGTTGCTGCCTGCCTGGTCACGCAACCTGAACGCCCGCGCCGTACGACGTCCTAAGTTGCACGTCACGGACACCGGACTCGCAGCCCATCTGCTGTCGGTCGACGCCGAAGGGCTGGCCGCCCGTGTGGCACCCGCGCGCGGTGCGCTCGTTGAGACGTTCATCGTCAACGAGTTGGCCAAGCAGGCGACGTGGTCGCCGTTCCGGCTGAACCTCTGTCACTGGCGCGTCAGCCAGGGGCCGGAGGTCGACCTCGTTGTTGAGCGGACCAACGGGCGGGTGGTCGGAGTCGAGGCCAAGGCGACGGACGCCGTCGACCTCCAGGACTTCAAGGGACTGGCTACGCTCAGGGACTCTCTCGGCGACCAGTTCGTCCATGGTTTCGTCCTCTACACCGGAGCACGATCGCTGGCCTTCGGTGATCGGCTGACCGCGCTGCCGATCAGCGCGCTATGGGATCGGTGACGCTCCGGGTGGGAGCGTGGTGCTGCGGCTCAGTGTGCTCGGCCTGGCTCCGTGAGCAGGGCGATCGACTGCTGGGCGGAGCGGATGCGCCGGGTGCGGGCCTCGTCGGCGACGCCGAGCTTGAGGCCCTCCTCGGCGATGGCGCCGAACGCGGCGAACGCCGCCAGGCGCCGGCGCACCACCTTCTCGAACGCGTCGTCCTCGATCCGGTAGTACGCGGTGCGCTCGCCGGCCCGGGTGTGCCGCCTGACCAGGCCGATGGAGGTCAGCAGCCGCATGTTGGACGTCAGCGACGCCCTGCTGGCCCCGATCGCGTCGGCGATGTCGCCCGCCGACTGCTCGGACGGGGTGCAGATCAGCAGCCAGCCGAGGATGCGGCCGGTGATCGGGGCGAGCCCCCACGCCTCGTTGCAGAACGTCGCCACGCGCTCGACCCATTCGAGCAACTGCTCGCGATCGGCGTCACCCGATGGTGCCATGTCGGCCACAGCCTTTCGTCGTCTGATGCTATTTCAGCATAGGCTGAAACTCCTAGACTAGGCGAATCATCACCGCCGGTCAGGGCGTGTGGCGGTAGAACTCGACGGGCTCCGGAGCCAGGGGAGTGTTGCCGAGGATGAGGTCGGCCGCCTTCTCGGCCAGCATCATCACGGGCGCGTAGATGTTGCCGTTCGTCACGTACGGCATGGCGGACGCGTCCACGACGCGCAGCCCGTCCAGGCCGTGCACCCGCATGGTCGCGGGGTCCACCACCGACATCTCGTCCACACCCATCCTGCAGGTGCAGGACGGGTGCAGCGCGGTCTCCCCGTCACGCGCGACCCAGGCCAGGATCTCCTCGTCGGTCCGGACCTCAGGGCCGGGCGAGAGTTCGCCGCCGTCCAGGTCCGCCCACGCGGGCTGCGACAGGATGTCCCTGGCGTACCTGATCGCCTCCACCCACTCGCGGCGGTCCTGCTCGGTGGACAGGTAGTTGAACTGCAGCGCGGGCTTCTTCCTGGGGTCCGCCGAGGTGATCCGGACGTGGCCGCGGGCGTCGGAGTACATCGGCCCGACGTGCACCTGGTAGCCGTGCCCGCCCGCCGGGGCGGAGCCGTCGTAGCGGACCGCGATGGGCAGGAAGTGGAACATCAGGTTCGGGTAGGCCACGTCGTCGTTCGAGCGGATGAACCCGCCCGCCTCGAAGTGGTTCGTCGCCCCGGGCCCGCCACGCAGGAACAGCCACTGCGCGCCGATGAACGGCCTGCGCCACATGGCCAGCGACGGCTGCTGCGACACCGGGCGGGTGCAGGCGTGCTGGACGTAGACCTCCAGATGGTCCTGCAGGTTCTCCCCGACGCCCGGCAGGTCGTGCACCACCGGCACGCCGACCGGTTCGAGCACCCGCGCGGGCCCGACGCCCGACAGTTGCAGAAGCTGCGGCGAGTTGATCGCTCCGCCGCACAGGATCACCTCGCCGGCCGTGATCCGCTCGCCGCCGCAGACCACGCCGACCGCCCGCGTCCCCTCGAAGACGACCTTCTCCACGAGGGCGCGCGTCCTGATCGTGAGGTTGCGGCGGTTTCGCACCGGATGCAGGTAGGCGCGCGCGGCGCT
The DNA here is from genome assembly GCF_040614375.1 of Nonomuraea sp. NPDC005983. Classification (NCBI taxonomy): domain Bacteria; kingdom Bacillati; phylum Actinomycetota; class Actinomycetes; order Streptosporangiales; family Streptosporangiaceae; genus Nonomuraea; species Nonomuraea sp. NPDC005983. The sequence continues at coordinate 22,583 of NZ_JBEXUP010000033.1, read as the reverse complement.
CAGCCGTCTGCCGCGGTGGATGTTGCGGTCGAAGGCGGCGAAGCCCTCCTGGCGCAGGCCGTTCACGTCGTCCGTGAGCGGGTGGCCCGCCTGCTGGACGGCCTCGAAGAACGCCTCGAACAGCGGGCCGCGGGCCGGGCCGCGCTCCAGCTTGAGCGGGCCGCCGTCGCCGCGGAGAGCCGAGCCCGGGTCCGCCAGGCAGTTCTCCATCCGCTTGAAGTACGGCAGGCAGTGCGCGTAGTCCCAGTGCTCCATGCCCGGGTCCGCGGCCCAGCGCTCGTAGTCGAGGGGGTTACCGCGCTGGAAGATCATGCCGTTGATGCTGCTCGAACCGCCGAGGACCTTGCCGCGGGCGTGATAGATGCGCCGCCCGCCCATGTGCGGCTCGGGCTCTGACTCGTACTTCCAGTCGTAGAAGCGGCTGCCGATGGGGAACATCAGCGCGGCCGGCATGTGGATGAACACGTCCCAGAGGTAGTCGGGCCTGCCTGCCTCCAGCAGCAGCACCGACACAGACGGGTCGGCGCTCAGTCGGTTGGCCAGGGCGCATCCGGCCGATCCGCCGCCCACGATGACGTAGTCGAAGCTCAACGCGGAATCCAGTCCTTCCACACGATCTTGTTCTCGTCCACCCACCGCTTGGCGGCCTGCTCGGCGGTCATCCTCTTGTTGACCATGTCGCTGGCGACCGCGTTCTGGTTGTCGTTGGTCCAGGTGAAGTTGCGTACCAGCTCGTAGGCCTTGCCGCCGTTCTGCGAGAACGACCTGCTCACGATCTTGTCGAGCAGGTACGGCGGGTAGTCGCAGGCGATCTCGGCGGCGGCGTCGTCGCAGCCGATGGCGAACGGCGGGAGGTTGATCTTGACGAGTTTGAGCTTGGTGAACAGCCATTGCGGCTCGTAGAAATACATGAGCAGCGGCGTCTGGTTCTTGGTCGCCGACTCCGCCGCCTTGATGAGGGCATCCTCGCTGCCGGAGTAGACGACCTTGTAATCGAGGTTGAGGTTGCGGATGAGCGCCTCGTCGTTGGTCACGAAGGACGGGTCCCCGTCGAGCACTTGACCGGCATTTCCCGATTTAACGGTACGGAAGAGACTTGCATACTTGTTCAGACGTCGCCAGTCGGTGATATCCGGATATTTCCGGACCATCCACTCAGGGACATACCACCCGATCACGCCTTTGTTCCCGGTGAGACCGGCCGACAACGCGACCTTCCTGTCCTCGATGTACTCCTTCTTGAGATCGTTGTGGCCCCAGTTCTCAACGATCACGTCGACTTTGCCGCTCTGGAAGTCCTTCCAGGAATCCACCTCCCTCATCTTCCTGGTCCGGACCTTGTACCCCAGTTCGTGCTCGAGCAGATAGCTCAGGACGGCCGCCTGAGCCTCGTACCCGAGCCAGCCGTGGATGTCGATGTTGACCGTCCCCTTCGCCCCGGCGGCAGGCGTGGGCTCCTCGCTGGAGCAGGCGGTCAGGAGCAGGGCCGCGACCAGCGGCCCCGCGAGCGTCTTGGTTCGCATCAGAGTTCTCCACGACGGTGGCCACGGGTGTCCGGGCCACCGTCACGAGGGGTCACGAGGGGTCACGAGAGGTCGCAGGGGGTCACTTGGGGATCCACGCCTGCCACTTGGCGGTGTTGGCCTCGATCCACTTCTTGGCGGCCTGCTCGCCGGTCAGCCCGTTGTTGGTCATGTCGTTGGCGACGGCGTTCTGGTCCTCGTTGGTCCAGCTGAAGTTCTTGACCAGCTCGTACGCCTTGCCGCCGGTGTCGGCGAACTTCTTGCTGACGATCTTGTCCAGGTCCAGCTCGGCGTAGTCGCAGGCGACCTTCTTGGCGTCGGCGTCGCACCCGTCGGTGTAGGCGGGCAGGTTCACCCGGGTCAGCTCGACCTTGTCGAACAGCCAGTGCGGCGTCCAGAAGTAGAACAGCAGTGGCTTCTTCTGCTCCTGCGCCTGCGTGGCGGACTTGAGCAGGGCCGCCTCGCTGCCGCCCGTCACCACCTTGTAGTCGAGCTTGAGGTTCTTGACCAGGGCCTCGTCGTTGGTGACGTAGCTCGGGTCGCCGTCGAGGATCTGGCCCTTGTCGCCGGACTCGGAGGTCTTGAACAGGGAGGCGTACTTGTTCAGGTTCTTGTAGTCGGTGATGTCCGGGTACTTGTCGGCCATCCACTTGGGGACGTACCAGCCGATGATGCCCTTGTTGCCCGTCGACCCGGCCGACAGCGCGACCTTCTTCTCGTCGATGAACGTCTTCTTCAGATCCGGGTGGCCCCAGTTCTCGATGATGACGTCCACGTCGCCGGTCTCGAAGCCCTCCCAGGAGAGCTGCTCCTTGATCTCGGGCAGTTCCACGTTGTAGTGCAGCTCGTTCTTCAACAGGTACGCGACGACGTTGGCGCTGGCCTCGTAGCCCACCCACGGGTTGATCGCGATCTTCACGGTGCCGGCGCTCGCGGCGCTGGCGCTGCCCTGCTGCGGTGCGGCGGCGCTGGGGGACTCTTCGATCTTGGCGCCACCGCACCCCGCGGCGGCGAGTCCGAGCGTGAGCAGGCCTGCGAGCAGGCGGATCTTCATGCGTTCTTCCTTTGTTGGGGGGACGGGCGCCTGTCGGCGCCCTGCGTGATGCGGTCGAGCATGATGCCGAGCAGGACCGTCGCGATGCCCGCGGCGAAGCCCATGCCGAAGTCCGTGCGCTGGGAGAAGCCGGTGACCACGTCGTAGCCGAGCGCCCCCGCCCCCACCAGCCCGCCGACGACCACCATGGCCAGGGTCAGCACGATGCCCTGGTTGGCGGCCAGCAGGATGGCCCGGCGCGCCATCGGGAGCTGTACCTTCCACAGCAGTTGTCCCGGGGTGGACCCGGCGGAGACGGCGGCCTCCACCACGGTGGCGGGGACCGCCCTGATGCCGTCCTCGACCAGGCGGACGACCGGCGGGACCGCGTAGATGACCGAGGCGAAGATCGCGGTGAACCTGGTGGTCTCGAACAGCGCGAGCGCGGGGAGCAGGTAGACGAAGGCCGGCATGGTCTGCGCGGCGTCGAGTATCGGACGCTGCACGGCCGAGTACCTCGGCGAGCGGGCCCCCGCCACGCCGAGCAGCAGGCCGATGAGCAGGGTCACGAGCACCGCGACCGTCACCGTGGTGAGCGTCCGCATGGCGTGGTCCCAGGTGCCGAGCAGCGCGATCGCCAGCAGGCAGCCGAGCGCCGTCAGTGCGGCCCGCACGCCGCTCACCCACCAGGCCAGCAGCAGCATGGCGGTGGCGACCAGCCACCACGGGGCCGAGGTGAGCACCTCCTCCAGCGGGTTGAGCAGGCCCGTGGAGGTGGCGTCCTTGACGAAGGTGGTGACGGCGTACCAGTTGCTCTCGGCCCAGTGGACGGCGTCGTTGACCTCGGCCACGAAGTTGACCGACCAGTCCTGCGGCCACTCGGCGGGCAGCAGCGGGGTCAGCGCGAGCCCGGCCACGGCCAGCGCGGCGGCCCCTACCAACCGGCCCTTGCCGAGCTTGCTGTGCGGGTCGCGCCTGGCGAGGGCCGTCATGGTCCGGTCGAGGACGACGGCCATGACCACGATCGCGATGCCCGCGGGCAGCATGATGCCGACCTGCGCCCGCGACAGCCCGCGGATGATGTCGCTGCCCAGCCCCGGCGCGGAGATCAGGTTGGCGATGACCACCATCGACAGCGCCATCATGATCGTCTGGTTGACCGCCAGCGCCATCGTGGACCTGGCGAGCGGCAGGTAGACCTTGAACAGCGTCTGCGCGCGGGTGGCGCCGAGCGACGCGGACGCCTCGACCGCGGTAGGGGAGACCTGCTGGACGGCCAGCGCGGTGATGCGGATCGCGGGCGGGATCGAGTAGATCATCGTCGCGATGGCCCCCGCGGCCGGGCCGATGTGGAAGAAGAGCACGAGCGGCGCCAGGTAGGCGAACGTCGGCATGATCTGCAGGATGTCGAGCACCGGCGTGAGCACCCCGCGCGCCCGGCGCGAGAGCCCCGCCCACACCCCGAGCGGGATCCCGACGGCCAGCGACAGCAGCACCGACGCGGCGGCCAGCGCCAGCGTGTCGACGCTCGACTCCCACAGCCCCAGCACGCCGAACGAGCCGGTCCCGGCCACGGCCAGCAGCGCGATCCGCCAGCCGCCCGCCAGCCAGGCCAGCGCGCCGAGCACGCCGATCAGCCCCGGCCACCCCAGCGCGTACAGGACGCTCTGGAAGAGCGAGTAGACGCCGCCGACGAACAGCCTGATGTAGTTGAGGAAGTACAGGAACAGCGGGCTGGAGTTCCTGTTCTCGTCGATCCACTCGCGCAGGTCGGTGATGGCGGTGAACTGCGGGGCGTCCTTGTCGTGGGGGAGGGTGCCCGTCCCGCGGAAGACCAGGTACGCCAGCGCGAGCAGGACCGCCACCCCCACCGGGGCCGCCCACCGCGGCAGCCTCAGCCTGGACGGGGTCGAGACGGCCGTGGTGCTCATGCGCCGGCCCGCGCGGCGGGCACGTCGTGGGCCGGCTGGTCCTGCCCGGACAGGAAGGTGAGCAGGTCGACCCGGTCCACGACACCGACCAGCTCGTCGCCGTCGACCACCCTGATCGGCCGGGCCGAGCCGGACGCGACGGCGATGGCGTCCTTGATGATCGTGCCCGCGGGCAGTGCCGGGCCGTCGAGCGACTCGCCCGGCTCGGGCGGGCGGCACATCCAGCGCAGCGTGAGGACGTGGCTTCTCGGCACGTCGCGGACGAAGTCGGCCACGTAGTCGTCGGCGGGGGCGCCCACCAGCTCCTCCGGGGTGCCGAGCTGCACGATCGAGCCCGCCCGCATGATCGCGATGCGCTCGCCCAGCTTGAGCGCCTCCGACAGGTCGTGCGTGATGAACACCATGGTCTTGCCGACTTCCCTGTGCAGGCGGATCACCTCGGCCTGCATGTCGCGGCGGATCAGCGGGTCGAGCGCGCTGAACGGCTCGTCGAACAGCATCACCTGGGGGTCGACCGCCAGCGCGCGGGCCAGGCCGACCCGCTGCTGCATGCCGCCGGAGAGCTGGTCGGGGTAGGCGTCGGCGTGGCCGTCGAGGCCGACGAGGGAGAGGATCTCACCGGCGCGAGCACGCCTGGCGGCCTTGGCCAGTCCCTGGACCTCCAGCCCGTAGGCGACGTTGTCGATCACCCGCCGGTGCGGGAGCAGGCCGAAGTGCTGGAAGACCATGCTGACCTGATGGCGGCGCAGCTCGCGTAAGCGGGCGGGGGAGGCGCGGCCGACGTCCTCGCCGCCGATCCTGATCTCGCCCGCGCTCGGTTCGACGAGCCGGGTCAGGCAGCGGACAAGGGTCGACTTTCCGCTTCCCGACAGCCCCATGACCACGAAGACCTCGCCGGGGCGCACGGCGAAACTGACGTCCCTGACGGCCGCGGTGCAGCCGGTCTTCTCCCTCAGCGCCGCCGGTTCGAGATCCCTGTCCTCGCTGCCCAGCACCCTTTCCGCCGTCGCACCGAAGATCTTCCACAGCCCTTCGACGTCAATGGCCGCACTGTCGGGAGAAGCCCCCACACTCGCCTCCTTGGCTATCGCGGGGCTCAACATATGGCTTCGTAAACGGAAATCTCAACGGCGTGACCTTGAAGAGACCGGGGTGCCTCTCCGGCGTTACCTCATTGGAACGCGACAATCGCCCATAAGTGGACACCTATCAAGTCATAGGATTATTTTTCGCCCCATGGCTCCACGTTAGGAGCGCCAGCTTCTCTTCACTCCTGTCACATAGCTTGACTTTTGTCGCGGTATGTTCGATTGGCCGTCTCAGTTGGGATGTGTTCCAATTACCCGGACTTGCTGGATTTCTCAGGGATCCCACAGGTCCCTCCAAATACGCCGATTCGGGCGAGAGGTTGCGTTCGGTGAGCACTGAGTTGGGCGAGAGGCAGCCAGACGAGGGAAACTGGCGCCTGCGCAATTGGCGCGTCCGGGCACGGCTGGTGGCCCTCATCCTGATCCCTACCGCCGCCGCCGTCCTGCTCGGCGGCGTGCAGGTGATCACCTCGACGGGCGCCGCCGCCGACTACGCCCGCACCAACAAGCTCGCCCATCTCTCCGAACAGGTCGGCGCGCTCACCCACCTGATCTCCGGCGAGCGCGCCAGGACGTCCTGGTACATCGCCAAGAGGCGGCCCACCAGCATGCTGTCGAGCGTGCGCAGCCAGATGGACCAGGTGAACGAGGGCGTCAAGCAGGTACGCGCGAACGCCCAGCAGCTCCTGGGCGAGGTGACGGGCCGCACCGCCGACCAGATCGAGACCATGCTGAGCCGCCTCGACGACCTCTCCGGGCTGCGCCAGCAGGCACTCGACGCGGCCCTGCTGCCCTCGGCCGCCGTCGACCTCTACACCACCGTCATCAACGACCTGCTCTCCGTGCACAACGAGCTGATCAAGGGCAGCCAGGACGACGAACTGTTCCGCCAGTCGCGCATGCTCGACGCGCTCGCCCACGCCAAGGAGAGCATCTCCCTCCAGCAGGCGCTGGTCACCACGGTCCTGGTCGAGGGCAGGTTCGACCAGGAACAACTCAAGCGCTTCCTCGGCGAGCTGTCCCGGGAGACCAACGAGCGCAGGAGCTTCGCCGCGGAGGCCACCTCCAGCGAGCGGCGCTTCTTCGACGAGACCGTCAACGGCAGGTCCTCCGACCGCATGCTGTTCCTGCGCGAGCTGGTGCTGATCAGGGCCACCGCCGGGCTCCCGCTGCGCGGCCTGGACCTGGGCAAGGGCAGGCGTGACGACGCCAAGGAGTGGTTCGAGGCGAGCGACGTCGTCGCCGGGTCGATGCGCGAGGTCGAGCGGCGCCAGGCCGCCGGGATCGTCACCCGCAGCCAGGAGCTCAGCTCGGCCGAGCAGCAGCGCGCCTACATCGTCGCGGGCGCCGTGCTGGCGCTGCTGGTGGCCGTCCTGCTGATCACCACCGGGGTGGCCAGGTCGCTGGTCCGCCCGCTGCGCAAGCTGCGCACCGAGGCGCTGGAGATCGCGGGCAAGCGGCTGCCCGACTTCGTCCAGCACCTGCGCGAGACACGTGACGGCGCCGCCAACGCGCAGGTGCCGCCCATCGGCATCTTCTCCAGGGACGAGGTCGGCGAGGTCGCCCGCGCCTTCGACGAGGTGCACCGGGAAGCGGTCCGGCTGGCGGGCGACGAGGCGCGGCTGCGCTCCAACGTCAACGCGATGTTCGTCAACCTCTCGCGACGCAGCCAGACGCTGGTCGAAAGGCAGCTCACCCTGATCGAGCGGCTGGAGCGCGGCGAGCGCGACGACACCAGGCTGGGCGACCTGTTCAGACTCGACCACCTGGCCACCCGCATGCGCCGCAACAGCGAGAACCTGCTGGTCCTGGCCGGCCAGGAGGCGGCACGCAAGTGGAGCGAGCCGGTCGAGCTGATGGACATCGTGCGCGCCGCGCTCGGCGAGGTGGAGAGCTACGACCGGGTCAGCATCCAGGTGCAGTCGGAGGTCGCGGTCGCCGGGCAGGCCGTCAGCGACGTCGTCCACCTGCTCGCCGAGCTGGTCGAGAACGCCGTCTCGTTCTCCTCGGGCGACACCAAGGTCGTCATCTCCAGCAGCCGCATCGACGGCGGCGGGGTGATGGTGTCGGTCACCGACAACGGCATCGGGATGGGCCCGGAGGAGCTGACCCAGGCCAACTGGCGGCTGGCCAACCCGCCCGTCGTGGACGTGTCGGTCTCCCGCCGCATGGGCCTGTTCGTGGTCGGCCGCCTCGCGCTGCGGCACAACATCAGGGTGCAGCTGCGCCGGCAGGACGTCGGCGGGCTGGCCGCCATGGTGCTGGTGCCGGAGACGCTGCTGACGCCGGTGCCCGGCGCGCTGCCGGACCCGGCGCCGTTCCCCTCGGTGCCGATGCAGGCCACACCGTCCATGCCCGGGTACGGTCACCCCTCGTTCGACAACTCCTTCGGCAGCCCGTTCGACTCTCTGGCCGAGTCGCCGTTCGACAGGGGCGCCCGCGCGCCCGAGCCGTCCTTCGACAGGCCCGTCTTCCCGTCCACAGAGCCGGCCCACGAGTCGGCTTACGAGTCGGCCAACGGCTCGGCCTACGACACGGCGCCGCCGCCCGAGCCGTCGTCCTGGTTCGTCTCCCAGCGCACCCACTCGGTGGAGACGCCGCCGCCCGCACCCGAACCGCCGCAGCCCTCGCCATCGGGCGAGGAGTTCCTGCCCATCTACTCGGCCGTCGAGTCGAGCAGCTGGTTCACCAAGGCCGCGCCGACACCGGACCGGCGCGAGCCCTCCTGGGACTCGCCCGCCGACGACGGGTGGCAGGCCGCGGGGGCGGTCAGCGAGCCCGCCGACAGCGGGACGACGGCCTCCGGGCTGCCCAGGCGGACGCCGAGGGCGAACCTGGTGCCCGGCTCCGCGTCGCCCGCCCCGCAGCAGAGCCCGCCGCCGGCACTGCCGGTCTCGCCCGACCGGCTGCGTAACAGGCTCGCCAGCTACCAGCAGGGTGTGCGGAAAGGCCGCGCCGAGCTAGAGGAGGATGAGTGAAGGATCTGAGCCCGGAGGCCAGGGACGTGAACTGGCTGGTCACCGGCTTCGTCGAGCAGGTGCCCGGAGTCGCCCACGCGGTGGTCGTCTCCGCGGACGGCCTGCCGATGGCCTTCTCCCGCGGCTTTCCCCGAGACCGCGCCGACCAGTTGGCGGCCATCGCGGCCGGGCTGGTCAGCCTCACCGAGGGCGCGGCGCGCGTGTTCGAGGGTGGAGGAGTCACCCAGACCCTGATCGAGATGGATCTCGGGCTGCTGCTGGTGATGTCCATCAGTGATGGTTCGTCGCTCGCCGTGCTGGCCGCACCCGACTGCGACATGGGCTTGGTGGCGTATCAGATGACGATCCTGGTCGAACGCGCGGGGCAGGTGCTCACACCTGCCGTCCGCGCGGAGCTGTCGGCCGCACGCCCCTGGTGATCGGAGTGGATCTTGGCATCGTGGCATGACGGCGGGTCGGAGCCGGAGCGCAGCTCACTGGTCCGGATGTACGCGGTCACCGGCGGCCGCACGGCCCCGCGGAGCGAACTGGCCATGGAGGCGCTGGTGTCCTCGGCGACCTCCGCACAGCTGGGTACGGCGTTCACGAGGGAGTACCGTGCGATAAGCGAACTGTGCCGTCAGGTACGGTCGGTGGCGGAGATCTCCGCGTTGCTCGCGATCCCGCTCGGCGTGGCCCGGGTGCTGGTGGCGGACATGGAGGCGGACGGGCTGGTACGGATCTACCAGCCGCAGCTGGAAGCGGGCCTGCCCGACAGGAGCCTGCTCGAAAGGGTGCTCAGTGGACTTCGCAGGCTCTAGTGGGCTCGCCTCGACGAAGATCGTTGTCGCGGGCGGGTTCGGCGTCGGCAAGACCACCTTCGTCGGCTCGGTGTCGGAGATCATGCCGCTGACCACCGAGGCGCTGATGACGGACGCCTCGGCCGGCATCGACGACCTGGCACGCACGCCGGGCAAGACCACCACCACCGTGGCCATGGACTTCGGCCGCCTCTCCCTCGACCACGACCTGATCCTGTACCTGTTCGGCACCCCCGGCCAGCACCGGTTCTGGTTCATGTGGGACGACCTGGTGCGCGGGGCCGTCGGCGCGGTCGTGTTGGTCGACTCGCGGCGGCTGGCCGACAGCTTCCCCGCCGTCGACTACTTCGAGAACGCCAAGCTGCCGTTCGTCGTCGGGCTCAACGGGTGGGACGGGCAGTTCCCGCACGCCGAGGACGACGTGCGGGATGCGCTCACGCTCTCGCCGCACGTCCCGATCGTCCGCACGGACGCCCGCGTCCGTGAGGCCGTCAAGGGCACGCTCATCTCGCTGGTCGAGCACGCCCTCATGGTCAGGACACACCCCTGAGGGTTACCGGCTCCACCAGTGGGCGGCCACCAGCTCCGCCACCAGCGTCTCCGTCAGCAGGGCCACGTCGGCGTCCTCCTCGTGCCGGTAGTGGACCGCGGCGGCGGCGTCCTTGACGTCCGCGCCCACGGTCAGGACGGTCGAGCCGCGCTGACGGACCCAGTCCATGGCCTGCTCGTCGTAGCGGGAGCCGGGGTAGAGGATGGCCCGGTAGTCGAGGGTCTTGGTGAGGTAGACGTCCACGTGCGACCAGTCGCCCGCCTCGCAGGCGTCGGCCGGGCGGCGCGGGCCCTCGCGGAACATCAGGGCCGACTGCTGGGCCGACGACAGGCGCTCGGCGGGGGCGATCGCGTAGACGCCGTGCGGGCCGTCGAGCAGTTCCAGGGCCGTCGGGAGCCAGTCGTCCCGGCGGTCGAGGAGGTCGGCGGTGGCCTCGGCGCTGCGCCGCACCAGGGCGGCCACGTCGCGCCCGGAACCCGTCAGGCGCGACTCCAGCGCGAGCAGGAGGGCGAGCGTGTGCTGGAACGTCCGGCAGGCCACGCCGCCGCGTTCCTGGCCCGCGAGCATCGGGACCACCAGGTCGGCGTCCTGCGCGATCGGTGAGTCGGGGGCGTTGGTGAGCGCGGCCACGAACGACTCACGGCCCGTGTAGCGCGCCACGGCGTCCAGCGTCTCCCGGCTGCCGCCGGTCGCCGAGATGGGCACGACCAGCGTCTCCGGCCCCGGCGGGAAGGTCGCCGGGGCGGAGGCGTACTCGGCGTACGCGTCCACGCCCGCGGCCCGCAGCCGCAGCGCGGCCACCCCCGCGGCGTAACGCGAGCTGCCCATGCCGAGGAAGAGCACCCGGCGGACGCCCTCCGGGAGCGCGTCGAACGGGTCGGCCGTGTCCAGCGCGTCGGCCAGTGCGGCCAGGGCGGCGGGCTTGGCCTCCAGATCGGCCAGGTAGAGCTCGGGGTTCATGGGGTCTCCTCTTGATGTCCGGCCTGGTAGCGGGCGGGGGTCATCGGGTGTCGTCCTGGTACCAGGCGCGCAGGACGCCCATCGGGGCGTAACGCCAGCGGGGCAGGTGGCGGGCCGCGTAGATCAGCTCGCGGCACTCCTGCTCGATCTCGAACGGGCGCAGCAGCGACTCGTCCAGCAACTCCGGCCTGCCGCGCTCGGCCAGCCGTGCCCGGTAGGCGTCCAGCGTCGCCGCGCGTGCCTCCCGCGCCCAGGCGGCGGCCCGGTCCGCCGGGACGCCTCGCCGCTTGACGGCCACCTGCGCGACGTGCTCCAGGCTCGTGGTGAGCTGGGCCACGTCCCGGGCGGCCGGCTGGTACGGCTCGGCGTCGGTGACGGTCGGGTTGCCGTCGAAGTCGATCACGGCGTAGCCGTCGCGCCACTGGAGGATCTGGCCCACGTGCAGGTCGCCGTGGATGCGGATGAGGGGAGTGGTGACGCCGTCCCGTAGCGGGGCCAGCCCGCGCCTCAGCTCCGCGGCCTTCGCCGCCAGCCACCGGCCGTCCTCGCCGTCGGTGAGGGTCAGCGCCTCGTCAACGGCCCGCGCCGCCCGATCGGCGACGTCGCCCGCCGCTGTGCCCTCTTCTGTGCCCGCCACTGTGCCCACCGCTGTGCACGTAGAGGGGCGCAGGGTGGACAGGGCGAGGTGAAGGTCGGCGGCGAGGCGGCCGAGGTCGGCGGCGAAGGCGGTGCGGGCGGCCTCCGCCTCGTCCACGCACCACTCCCAGCCGTCCCTGGCGCCGGGGAGGTAGCCCGTGGCGAGCGCCAGGAGGTTCTCCTGATCTCCGTCCACGCAGGTGAGGGCGGCGTACGGCGGAGCGGTGTCGTTGAAGCCGACCTCAACGAGATGGGCGAGGATTTCCGGGGCCGGATGCGGCATCGCCACCGGCGGCGTGAGCCATTTGACCACCACCTGCTCGCCCACCACGACCGAGTAGTTCGTCTGGTCCACGTGTTCACCGAAATCTCGTTCATCGGGGGCCCCAGTGTGGAGTTCGCGACCTTCGTACGAGAAGGTTGGCAGGGCACGGAACCGGTGGACGGCGAACGGCGGCGGCACCTCGGTGTCGGAACGTGCCAGGCCGGCGAGGAGCGCGGTGGTGAGCCCGCGATCCCGGGCGGTGAGGGGGTTCTCACCGAGAGAGGTCAGCCGCGTCCATATTGAATCCGGATTCAACACTGTGATCAAACTTCCTGGTGACAATGTCCGGAAAAGTCTTGCCCATGTTGATTTCTGCTGCAACACTCCTGGTCTGGTCTGCCGTGCACGGTTGATCGCGCCCCCTCGTCCATCGCAATTCAGAAGGAGTAGCGGACGTGTTCCGTACCCGGATCACCCGTCGTCTGCCGGCCGTCGTCGCGGTGGCCGGCCTCGCGCTCGCCGCAGCGGCGTGCGGCGGTGAGTCGTCGAACAGCGCGGAGACCGCGCCCCAGGCGACGGCTGACCAGCTCAACCCGAACGCCGACCTGTCGAAGCAGTCGCTGAGCATCACGGTGTGGGATGGGTACACGCCCAAGGAGCTTCCGGAGAAGGTCAAGGAGAAGCTCAAGGTCTCCGACATGAAGATCGCTCTGCACGGCACCAACGAAGAGGCGATGACCAAGCTGACCGCCAACGGCGACAGCGGCATCGACGTGGCGTTCGTGTCGGGCCAGTACGCGCAGGCGCTGAACGCGCAGGGCCTGCTGGAGCCGATCCACCCCGAGCTGATCCCCAACCTGGCCAATCTCTACCCCGAGGCCACCCAGCTCTCCTACGACAAGGGCAACAAGTACTCCGTCCCCTACACCTGGGGTACGACCGGCATCTGCTACCGCAGCGATCTGGTGAAGTCGCCGCCGACGAGCTGGAACGACATCCTCAAGCCGCCCTCCTGGGCCGAGAAGAAGGTCACGATGATGACCACGGAGCGCTGGCTGGCCCTGCCCGCGCTCAAGTCGCTCGGCTACTCGGTCAACACCGACAAGGACGACGAGATCGCCAAGGCCAAGCAGCTCCTGATGGACGCCAAGCCGCACCTGCTCGGCTACGACGACACCACCTTCGGCGACAAGCTGAAGTTGGGCGAGGCCATGATGGTCGAGGCGTGGGACGGCTGGTGCCCCACCACCGACGAGAAGCAGAACATCAAGTTCGTGGTGCCGAAGGAGGGCAGCGACCTCTGGGTGGACACCATGGTGATCATGAAGTCCTCCAAGAACAAGGAGGCGGCGCACGCCCTGATCAACTACATCCTCGACCCCGCGATCCACAGCTGGGCGGCCGAGAACATCAACTACAAGGTCCCGAACAAGGCGGCCATGGACCAGGTGAAGATCGCCAAGGGTTCGCTGCTGGGGATCAAGCCGGCCGAGTTGCTCAACGGTGAGTCGATCATCGACCTGGGGCAGGCGTCCACGAAGTTCACCCGCCTCCAGACCGAGGTCGGGGCGAAGTAGAAGTAGAAGTAGAAGTATTGCAGTGAAGGCAGAAACCGAGGCCAGGCCGGCGTCCCCCTCGGGGGACGCCCGGCCCGCGCGCGGGAAGCGTGGCCGGAAGGCGGGCCGGCCTGGAGGCCCCCTCGCCGCGGTCACCTTCCTGGCGCCCGGCCTGACATACCTGATCGTGCTGCTGCTGGTGCCGCTGGCGCTGGTGTTCAGCTACACGGTCTTCCAGCGCGGACGTTTCGGTGGCGTCGTCTACGAGTTCACCACCGAGAACTTCACCCGTCTGTTCGACCCGCTCTACCTGGACGTCGTCGGCAGCTCGCTGAAGATCGCCGGTCTCACCACGCTGATCGCGCTGCTGCTCGGCTACCCGACGGCCTACCTGATCGCCCAGCTGCCGCAGAAGTGGAAGACGATCGCGCTGATCGCGATCGTGCTGCCGTTCTGGACGAACTTCATCATCCGCGTCTACGCCTGGATCATCCTGCTCAGCGGGCCCGGCCTGGTGAACTCCGGGCTCAAGGCGTTGGGCCTGGGCCCGTTCGAGCTGCTGTACAACCAGGGGACCATCGTCACCGGCCTGCTCTACTCCTACCTGCCGCTGATGGTGCTGCCGCTGTACGCGACGATCGAGAAGCTCGACCCGCAGCTGCGCGAGGCGTCCGCGAACCTGGGCGCCTCGGCGTTCACCACGTTCCGCAAGGTGACGCTGCCGCTGACCGTACCGGGCGTGCTGACCGGCTGCCTGTTCGTGTTCGTGCCCAGCTTCGGCAACTTCGTCATCCCGGAGATGCTCGGCGGAGGCAAGACGGTGATGGTGGGCAACCTGATCCGCACCGAGTTCCTCAAGGCGCGCGACTGGCCGTTCGGCTCCACGCTGGCGCTGGCGCTCGTGGCGGTGCTGATCGTGCTGCTCGTCGTGCAGGCATGGGCGGCCCGTCGTGCGTAGGTTCAAACTGCTCCAGATCCCGTTCTGGCTGACGTACGTCTTCCTGTACCTGCCGATCGCGGTGCTGGTCGTGATGTCGTTCAACTCCGGCAAGTCGGCGTACACCTACGAGGGGTTCAGCCTCAAGTGGTACGGCGAACTGGCCCAGGACGAGCGCGTCTGGGACGGCCTGGTCAACACGCTGATCGTGGCGGCCGGCTCGACGGTGATCGCGACCGTGCTCGGCACGCTGCTGGCGGTCGGCCTGGCCAGGCACACCAGGTCGCGCGCGCTCGACGCGCTCGCGTTGATGCCCGCCGTGCTGCCCGATCTGGTGATCGCGATCGGCCTGCTGATCTTCTACGGCATGATCAAGCTGACGCTGGGGCTCTACTCGGTGGTCCTGTCGCACGCACTGTTCTCGATGGCGTTCGTCGCCGCCGTGGTGCGCACCAGGCTGACGAACGCCGACACCTCGCTGGAGGAGGCCTCCCGCGACCTCGGCGCGGGCCCCGTCACCACCTTCATGAGGATCACGCTCCCGCAGCTCGTGCCGGGCATCGTGGCGGGCGCGCTGCTGGCGTTCACGCTCTCGCTGGACGAGTTCGTCATCGCCTTCTTCACGATCGGCAACACCGAACAGACGCTGCCGATCGTCATCTACTCAATGATTCGTTTCGGGGTGACCCCGAAGATCAACGCGCTGGCCGCGATCCTGCTCCTGGTGAGCTTCACGGCGGTGATCGCCGGGCAGCGGATGACCAAGATCGGGGAGTCACGTGCTCAAGATTGACGGGATCACCCGCCGGTTCGGCGACGTCACCGCGCTCGACGGCGTCTCGCTGGAGATCGGGCAGGGCGAGTTCTTCGCCCTGCTCGGCCCCTCGGGCTGCGGCAAGACCACCCTGCTCCGCATCCTGGCGGGCTTCGAGACGCCCGACAGCGGCACGGTGACGCTCGACGGCGACGACCTGCTCGCCACCCCGCCGAACCGGCGGCCGATCAGCCTGATGTTCCAGTCGTACGCGCTGTTCCCGCACATGACCGTGGCCAGGAACGTCGCCTACGGCCTGGAGCAGGAGAAGCTGCCACGCCAGGAGATCAAGCAGCGCGTCGGCGAGGTGCTGGAGACCGTGGGCCTGTCGGCGCTCGGCGACAGGAAGCCCGCGCAGCTGTCCGGCGGCCAGCGACAGCGGGTCGCGCTGGCCCGCTCGATCGTCAAGCGCCCCCGGCTGCTCCTGCTGGACGAGCCGCTGTCGGCGCTCGACAAGAAGGTCCGCGCCGACATGCAGCTGGAGCTCAAGCGGCTGCAGCACGAGGTCGGCATCACCTTCGTGGTCGTCACCCACGACCAGGAGGAGGCCATGTCGCTCGCCGACCGCATCGCGGTCTTCGACACCGGCCAGGTCCGCCAGGTGGACGAGCCCGTCGCCCTGTACGAGCGGCCCCGCACCCGGTTCGTGGCCGACTTCGTCGGCGCCAACAACCTCTTCGAGGGCACGGCGGGCGGCGCCGACGCCCTCCTGACGCCGGACTTCGGCTCGCTCCCGGGCACCCCGTTGGAGGGTCTGGAGGACGGCGTCAAGGCGCTGCTGGGCGTCCGCCCGGAGAAGATCAGGCTGGGCGATACGGCGGCCTCGGACGGCCTCGACGGCAGCGTCCTGGACGTGAGCTTCTACGGCGGCGTCTCACACCTGTCGATCGACGTGCCAGGACACGTCAAGCCTGTGCTGGTGGCCGTCCAGGGGGCGAGCACCGTGCAGCCGGGGGCCCAGGTCAAGCTCCAGTGGGAGGCCGGGGACGCGGTCATCCTCCCGGTGGCTCAATGATCGAGGTCGTGGCCCGTCGCCGTGCGCGCGTAGGAGAAGATCAGCACTGCCGCCTCTTCCGGGCCGATGACCGGGTGCCTGGCGGTGATGCGGTAGCCGTAGGCGTCCTCCAGGGCCACCAGGTTGCGCGCGATCGTCAGCGAGTCGCCGCGCAGCGTGAACACCCCCAGCGCGGCCCCCGTGTCGAGGATCGACTGGTACATCGACACCTGGCGGTCGTACAGGGACGTGAGCAGCACGCCGTACACCCTGTTGCGGCCCGCCGCCCCGCCGAGCTCGTTGAGCAGCCGCACGTCGGGGTCGAGCGGGCCGGTCGGCAGCCCCGACCTGATCGTCTTGGCCAGCTTCTCCGCCGGGTCGGTGAGCGACGAGAGCTGGCGCAGCCGCTGCTCGTAGAAGCGCTCCATCCCGGAGTGCTGCGCCTCGACCAGCAGCTCGCTCAGGTCGGGGTAGTGGTAGAGCACCGCGCCGGAGGTCAGCCCGGCCTCCTCGGCCACGTGCGAGAGCTGCACGCCGTCGATGCCGTGGCGGATGATGGCCCTGCGTGCGGCCTCGATGAGGTCGAGGCGCCGGTCCGTACGGCTCTTGCGCTGGGCCATGCTCACCACCTTGTTTGTGCGTCGTTCAGGAAGCCGTGACCATAGTGCCTTGAAGTTGACCTTCCCGCTAGACAAGTATTTGAATTCCCCTTCAAAGCTGACGTCCCCCCGGAGTTGCTCGATGTCTCTCACCATCCTGTTCATGCCTGAAAGCGCCTACGGACCGACGAACAACAGCATCGGCATCGGCGACATCCTGCGCCGCCGGGGTCACCGCGTCGTCTTCGCGGCGGAGGCGTCGTGGAAGGGCAAGCTGGAAGCGCTCGGCTTCGAGGAGGACCTGGTCGACCTCGCCCCTCCGGCCGAGGACGCCGAGGAGCAGGACCCCGGCCAGTTCTGGAAGGACTTCATCCGCGAGACCGCGCCCGAGTACCGCAAGAGCACGCTCGAGCAGCTGGAGACCGTGACGAAGCCGATCTGGGAGTCGCTGATCGACGGCGTCAAGTACTGCGAGCCGCAGCTCAAGGAGATCATCGAGCGGGTCCAGCCCGACGTCATCGTCGAGGACAACGTGATCACGTTCCCGGCGCTGCTCACGGCGGGCAAGAAGTTCGTCCGCATCGTCTCCTGCAACCCGCTGGAGGTGCGCGGCGAGAACGTCGCGCCGGTCTTCTCCGGGCTGCCCGCCGACCACCGCGGCGAGTGGGCGGACTTCCGCGCCGAGTACGAGCGCACCCACCGCGAGCTGTGGAGCGCCTTCAACGAGTGGTGCGTCGAGCAGGGCGCCGAGCCGCTGCCCGACCTCGACTTCATCCACGAGGGCGACCTGAACCTCTACGTGTACCCGGAGATCCTCGACTACACCGACGCCCGCCCGCTGGGCGAGAGCTGGCACCGGCTCGACTCGTCGGTGCGCGAGACCGAGGAGCCGTTCGAGCTGCCGTTCACCCGCGGCGAGGGCGCGCTGGTCTACTTCTCCCTCGGCTCGCTCGGCTCGTCGGACGTGGAGCTGATGCAGCGGGTGATCGACGTGCTCGCCGGCACCCCGCACCAGTACATCGTCTCCAAGGGCCCGCTGCACGAGGAGATCAAGCTGGCCGACAACATGTGGGGCGCCGAGTTCCTCCCGCAGACCAAGATCATTCCGATGTGTGACCTGGTCATCACGCACGGAGGCAACAACACCACCACGGAGGCGGCGCACTTCGGCAAGCCGATGATCCTGCTGCCGCTCTTCTGGGACCAGTACGACAACGCCCAGCGGGTGGACGAGCTGGGCTATGGCGTCAGACTCTCGACCTACGGCTTCACGGACGAGGAGCTGACGGGGGCGCTTGACCGCCTGCTCGGCGACGCCGAGATGCGCTCCCGGTTGGCCGCCGCGGGCGAGGAGATCCGCCGCCGCGACGGCCTGCGCAAGGCCGCCGACCTGATCGAGCAGCTCGGCCAGTAGGAGCCGGGGCCGACCCTAGGAAAGAACCCCATGCGTGTAGTGATCAACCCCGCCACCGGCCTTCCGTGCGCCGAAATCCCCGACACCCCGGTCGCGGCCGTGGAGCCGGTCGTGCAGAAGGCGCGCGAGGCGTTCGCCGAGTGGTCGGAGACCACGCCCGCCGAGCGGGCCCGGCTGCTGCTGCGGCTGGCCGACCTGGTCGAGGCCGACGCCGAGGAGCTGACCCGGCTGGAGGTCGAGGAGACGGGCAAGCCCGCCGCCGTCTTCAGGGACGGCGAGCTGCCCTTCGCCGTCGACAACCTGCGCTTCTTCGCGGGTGCCGCGCGCTCGCTGGAGGGCTCGGGAGCCGGGGTGTTCAGCCGTGGCTACACCTCGGTCATGCTGCGCCGCCCGGTCGGTGTGGTGGGGTCGATCGCGCCGTGGAACTTCCCGTTCGTCATGGCCGTCTGGAAGGTCGGCCCGGCGGTGGCCGCGGGCAACGCGGTGGTCATCAAGCCGGCGCCGCAGACGCCGCGCACCACGCTCCGGCTGGCGGAGCTGTTCGCCAAGGCGGGCGCCCCGGCCGGGCTGGTGCAGGCCGTCACGGGCGACGCCGAGGTGGGCGAGGCGCTGGTCACCGACCCGGGCGTGGACATGGTCAGCGTCACGGGTTCGACGGAGACCGGCAGGGCCGTGATGACGGGCGCGGCCAAGACGCTCAAGCGCGTCCACCTTGAGCTGGGCGGCAAGGCTCCGGCGCTGGTCTTCGAGGACGCCGACCTGGCGGAGATGGCCCACGGCGTCGCCATGGGCGCCACCTACAACACCGGCCAGGACTGCACCGCCGCCACCCGGGTCTACGTGGCCCGTCAGGTGTACGACGAGGCGGTGGAGGCGATCAGGCAGACGCTCGTCGGCATCACCGTCGGCGACCCGTGGGACCCGTCCACCGACATCGGCCCGCTGATCTCGGCCGCGCACCGCGACCGGGTGCACGGCTTCGTCTCCCGCTCGGGCGGGCGTGTGGTGCACGGTGGCGCGCCGCTCGACGGGCCGGGCTTCTTCTACCCGCCGACACTGGTGGCGGATGTCGCACAGGGCAGCGAGATCGTCCAAGGTGAACTTTTCGGACCGGTCCTGGTGGCCTTGCCGTTCGACGGCGAGGACGAGGCCGTCCGGCTCGCCAACGACACGCGCTACGGGCTGGCGTCCTCGGTCTGGTCGCGTGACGTGGCCAGGGCGATACGCGTCTCACACCGCCTGGATGTGGGCGTGACCTGGGTGAACGACCACCTGCCCATCGCCAGCGAGGCCCCGCACGGCGGCGTCAAGGGCAGCGGGTTCGGCAAGGACATGAGCCAGGAAGCGGTGCAGGAGTACTCGGTCACCCGGCATCTGATGGTCAAGCACGCGGCGCCGGCGGAGCGGGACTCTTTCCGGCCAGCCTGAAATTACGCGCGGCGAAATGCGGCAACCATGGCACATTGGTCGCATTTGATGGGGTATGTCCGGTTGGCCGATCTGGTACGGGTTGTGTTCCAATTACCCAGCCCGACAGAATCCCATGCGCCCCAAGCGTGTCAGATTTTTTCGAGCACGTACCGGCGAGAGGTTGCGAGACTCAGTGAGGACGGAAAACCCCAGGCATACCAGGTCGGGGGAGTACACAGGCGGACTGTTCCGGCTGGGCAACTGGCGTGTGCGCTCCAGGCTGGTGGCGCTGATCCTGATCCCCACCGTCGTGGGTGTGCTGCTCGCCGGTGTCCAGTTGGCCAACGCGATCGGCACCAGCGCCGAGTACCGGCGGCTCACCCAGGTGGCCGAACTGGTCCAGCGCGTCGGCGCGCTGTCACACGAGCTCGGCAAGGAGCGCACGCTCACCGCGTGGTTCCTGGCCGACAACCGGCGAAGCGCCCGCATGGGCCCGCTCCGCACCCAGCGCGAGGCCGTCAACAGCGCCAAGAAGCGGGTGCTCGACTCGGCCGCCTTCATTGACGCCTCCCACTCCAGCCGAGTGCGCGAGAGCGTCGACAACATGCGGCGCTGGCTGAACGGCCTCGACGGCCTGCGTGATTCGACCTCGGGCCCGAGCGTGCCGCCCCGAGCCTCCATCCGCACCTACTCGACGATGATCGAGGTCCTCGCGGGCCTGCAGAAGGACCTGGGCGCCGGCGTCAGCGACGACCGCCTCCAGGGCGACGTGGCCGCACTCGTCGCGCTCCAGCGGGCCAAGGAAGAGGTCTCGCGCCAGCAGGTCATCCTGATCGTCGCCCTGATCGAGCGCGACCTCGACTACGACGACCTGTCGGACTTCCTCGGCTCGTGGAACAGGCAGCAGGCCGAGCAGGACGTCTTCATCCAGGAGGCCTCCGCCGCGGACCTCAAGGCCTACCGCAACGCCGTCAGGGGCCCGGAGATCGACCGCGCCGACGCCATGCGCCAGCGCGCCCTGGCCCAGCAGCGTGAGTACCACCGCATCAGGGACCTGGACATCACCACGCCGGGCCGCGACATCAACGTCTGGTTCGACAGCACCTCGCAGACCACCAACGTGATGCGCAAGGTCGAGGACGGCCTGGCCACCGGCGTCGTGGCCGCGACGCGTGAGCTGAGCGACACCGAGCAGCGCAACGCCATCATCTCCGGCGCCACCATCCTGGTCCTGCTGCTCCTCGTCCTGGTGTTCACCACGCGGGTCGCCGGCTCGCTGGTCCGCCCGCTGCGCAGGCTGCGGGCCGAGGCGCTCCAGGTGGCCACCAGCCGGCTGCCCGAGACGGTCCGTGTGCTGCGCGAGTCCGGAGACGGCGCCCAGGTGCCGGACGTCCCCTCGATCGGCATCAACACCCGCGACGAGATCGGGGAAGTGGCCCGGGCCTTCGACGAGGTCCACCGCGAGGCGATCAGGCTGGCCGGCGACGAGGCCAAGCTGCGCACCAACGTCAACTCGATGTTCGTCAACCTCTCCCGCCGCAGCCAGACTCTGGTCGAACGGCAGCTGCAGCTGATCGAGGGTCTGGAGCAGGGCGAGGAGGACGAGGACCGGCTCGCCAACCTGTTCCGCCTCGACCACCTGGCCACCCGCATGCGCCGCAACAGCGAGAACCTGCTGGTCCTCGCCGGCCAGGAGGCCGCGCGCAAGTGGAGCGAGCCGGTGCCGCTGGTCGACATCGCCCGCGCCTCGCTGTCGGAGGTCGAGAACTACGAGCGGGTCCAGATCCAGATCCCGTCGAGCATCTCGATCGTCGGCCCCGCCGTCACCGACGCCGTGCACCTGCTCGCCGAGCTGATCGAGAACGCCATCTCCTTCTCGCCGCGCGAGAGCAAGGTGCAGGTCAGCAGCTCGCCCACCGAGGGCGGGGTGCTGGTGTCGATCAACGACCTGGGCATCGGCATGGGCCCGGAGGAACTCGCCGAGGCCAACTGGCGGCTGGCGAACCCGCCCGTGGTGGACGTGGCCGTCTCGCGCCGCATGGGCCTGTTCGTGGTCGGCCGTCTGGCGCTGCGCCACGGTGTCAGGGTGCAGCTCGGGATGCGCGAGACCGGCGGCCTGAGCGCCCTGGTCGTGCTGCCCGACATGCTGATCGCCGGCTCGCAGCCGGACGTGCCGCAGCAGCGCAGCCAGTACGACGCGTTCACCACGTTCGACCCGAGCAGCCTGTTCGACCAGCCGGCGCAGAACAACTCCGGCGTCTTCGCCGCGCCGCCCGCCGTCGACACGCCGGACATCCGCAGCCATGACGACGTGCCCGTCGACACCCAGTGGCCGGGCACGCTGCCCGCCCCGGGAACCGCGGGCTGGTCGTTCGGCGACTCGCCTGCGCAGCAGGAGGAGCCGAGCTGGTCGTCGTTCGCGGACGAGCCGCCCAGGCAGCAGGACGAGCCCAGGTGGCCGTCGTTCGCCGAGCAGCCGCCTCCGCTGGACGAGCCGCGCTGGCCGTCCTTCGCGACCGAGCCGCCTCCGATGAAGGAGGAGCCGCGCTGGCCGTCCTTCGGCGACCTCCACCGTCCCGCCTTCGGCGAGGACCAGGCCCGTCCCGCCTTCGGCGAGGACCAGGCCCGTCCGGTGTTCGGCGAGGACCAGCCGCGTCCGGCGTTCGGTGAGGAGCCTCGCAGGTCGCCGTTCGCGGGCGAGGAGCCGCGCTGGCCGTCGTTCGGCGATCTGTCCAGGCCCGCGGCGGAGCCGCAGCAGAACGGGAACTCCACGTACAGCCCGTTCGGTCCCGGCGACTACTCCTCGCAGGACCTGACCGGCCCGCTCCCCGTGGTGCGCAGCTCGCCGATGGAGGACCAGAGCGACGAGTTCCTGCCGATCTTCTCCTCGGTCGGCTCCGACTGGTTCCGCCGGCCCGACCCGGAGGAGCTCAGGCCGCGTCCCGAACCGGAGCCGGAAGCGGTGCCCGAGGCTTCCGCGCCGCCGGAGGCGTCGGCCGCGCCTGCGCAGCGACCGGCGTTGCCGCAGCGCAGGCCCGGGCAGTCGGGCGCGGGCGCGTCGTGGTCGTCGCCCGCCGACAGCGGCTGGCAGGCGG
>NZ_JBEXUP010000032.1:36184-68919 GCF_040614375.1 Nonomuraea sp. NPDC005983 | reverse complement strand
GCGAGGGCGTGGCCGAGCGCGTCGCCGCGCTGCGGGCCGCCGCCGACGCCACCACCGAGCCCGCCGCGCCCGGCCCCGTCGAGGAGCGCGTCGCCTACTTCGACGCCGCCGACGGCTACAACGCCGACCCCGAGCGCTGGGTCGGCTGGCTGGCCCCGCTGTCGGGCAGCGACCTGGAGGCCACCCGTCGTCACACCACCACGCTCGGCTTCCTCGGCTACCCCTCGACGGGCGCCGACATCTACTGGCAGCTGCTCGTCGACTCCGGTGACATCGCCGCCGCCGACCCCGACGACGTGGCCTACCTGACCACGCTGCTCGTCGAGGCCCGCCAGGACGAGCGGCTGGAGCAGATGGCGGCCATGCTGCCGCAAGACGCCCAGCACCTCGCGCTGGCCCGCCTGCACAGCGCCCGCGAGCGCTGGCAGGAAGCCCTCGATGCGGCCGAGCACGCCGTCGCGGCGGGCGCGGGCGTGGAGGCGCGCCGCCTGCTGGCCGGTGCCGCGCAGCAGCTCGACGACCCCGCCAAGGGCGCCCAGACCCTCCTCGACGTCCTCGACGAGCTCACCGACGAGGACGTGTGGCGGATGGTCGTCATGGCCACCGCCGCCGAAGACTGGGCGACCGTCCGCAAGGGCGCGGCCAAGATCGGCATGCCGATCAAGTCCACCGAGGGGCCCATCGACGAGGAGATGGGCCTGATCCGGATCATCCTCCCCGGTCCCGACGGCGGTCAGCGGCAGGTGCTGTCCATCCGCACCGGCCCCGCCACCGCCAGGCTCGCGCTGCCGCAGCCGCGCGGCATGGAGTACAACGCCGGCGACCTGGTCGTGTTCGACCCGCAGCTGCTGGAGCCGGTCCCCGAAGACCCCCAGGAGCAGCAGAACTTCGTGCCGCCCTTCGCCGCGGTGCAGATCCTCCGCTCCGGCGGGTACACCAGCTACTTCTTCGACGGCGCCGCGCCGAGCGAGGAGGACTGGGCGGAGTTCACCGAGGTCATGGCCGAGCGCGGCTGGCCGATGTGGGTCTACAGCGACGAGAACTACACCGTCACCCACCCCACCAGCGGTGAGCCGCTGCCGGGCGTGTTCGGCTGGGTCGCGGTGCCGCCGGACGTTTCGGCGGTCGAGGTCGACGCCCTGCTCGACGACGCCACCGAGCGCTGGTCGCACCCGCTGGCCTGGCTCGACCTGGCCAAGGAGGTCGACGTCGAGGTGGAGCGGCACGAGCGGATCGTCAAGGAGTACGGGCTGTAGCGATGCTCGAACGCTTCAGCCTCGAGGGGAAGGTCGCCATCGTCACCGGCGCGTCCTCGGGGCTCGGAGTGGCCTTCGCTCGCGGGCTGGCGTCCGCGGGGGCCGACATCGTGATCGGGGCGCGGCGTCGCGAGCGGCTGGAGGAGACACGGCGGCTGGTCGAGGAGACCGGCCGCCGGTGCCTGGCCGTGCAGACGGACGTCACCCGGGTCGAGGACTGCGACGCGCTGGTGTCCTCGGCCGTGTCCGCCTTCGGGGCCGTCGACGTACTGATCAACAACGCCGGGATGGGCACGGCGGTGCCCGCGCTACGGGAGCCGCCCGAGGAGTTCCGCCAGGTGGTGGAGGTCAACCTGCACGGCACGTACTGGATGGCGCAGGCGTGCGCGCGGGTGATGCGGCCGGGGTCGTCGATCGTCAACATCGGCAGCATCCTCGGTGAGACCACGGCGGGGCTGCCGCAGGCGGCCTACAGCGCGTCGAAGGCCGCCGTGATCGGGCTGACCAGAGACCTGGCGCAGCAGTGGACCGGGAGGCGCGGGATTCGCGTCAACTGCCTCGAACCCGGCTTCTTCGCCTCGGAGATGACCGAGCAGTACAAGCCGGGCTACCTGGAGCGGATGCTGGAGCAGCGGGTCCCGATGGGGCGGCCGGGCGACCCGTCGGAGCTGGTGGCGGCGGCGATCTTCCTGGCCGGGGACGCGTCGTCGTACGTCACCGGGGTCACGCTCCCCGTCGACGGCGGGATGTTGATCACTTGATAGCTTGCCTCACGGAATTCCGTGATCTGGAGGGCACATGCAGGACATCGACCGGCTTGCGACAGTGGTGCGCGACGAGCGCCCGTGGGGGAACTTCGAGCGTTTCACGCTGAACGAGTCGTCCACCGTGAAGATCATCGAGGTGGCGGCCGGGCAGCGCCTCAGCCTGCAGCGCCACGAGCACCGCGACGAACTCTGGGTGGCGCTCGACCCGGGCTGCGTCTTCGAGGTCAACGGCGAACGGATCGAGCCCGCGGTGGGCGACCGCGTCCTCATCCGCGCCGGCCAGACCCACCGGCTGAGCTCGTCCGGCCCGACGGCCCGCATCCTCGAGGTCGCCTTCGGCCACTTCGACGAGGACGACATCGAGCGCCTCGAAGACGCGTACGGCCGCTCGTAGCGAAGCATCAGCCTTTCTGCTTACGTTCGGCTTCGCCTTCTGGGCGCGTCGGCCGTTTCCGCGGCGGGGCGCATGCGTGCATCCCGCCGCGCGGCATGACGTACGTTCGTTTCCGGCTTCGCCTTCTGGGCGCGTCGGTCGTTTCCGCGGCGGGACGTATGCGTGCGTCCCGCCGCGTGGCTTTTTCTCGCATGTTCAGGTCCTCGTACGTTCGGGCGTCTCGGATGTTCGGGGTGTGCGCTGTTTTCGCGCGCGTCCCGCCGTGCGGTTCGAGACGCCTTCTGGTACGGCACGCGGTGGTTACCCGCCACCCGCCGCACGTGGCTGAGGGCCTCCAGGAATACGGCCTCTGACCGGTACGTGGCCGGCCGCCGTGACAACGCGTCCGCGAACGGACCGCCCGGCACGCCGGTCACGGGGCGTCGGCTGCTCCGGGGGCGACCCGTGTTCTCGTCCTCTCGGCGGCGAAGAGGGCACTTGTCTGTGAATGATCGGCGCTCTATGTTCGTTGCGTAGTCCGGTACTTGTTGCGTATGAGGGAACAACCGGAGGGCGCATGGTGGGCCGGCCCCGTTTGGTGATCGTTGGAGCCGGCATCGTGGGCTGTGCCCTGGCCGATGAGCTCACCGGGCGGGGGTGGACCGATGTCACCGTCGTCGACCAGGGGCCGCTCTTCGCCACCGGAGGGTCGAGCTCGCACGCTCCCGGACTGGTCTTTCAGACGAACCCGTCCAAGACGATGACCGAGTTCGCGTCCTACACCGTGCGCAAGTACACCGAGCTGGGGTGTTTCCGGCAGGTCGGCGGGCTGGAGGTGGCGACCACGCCGGAGCGCTGGGCCGACCTGGGACGCAAGCAGGGGTGGGCCGAGTCCTGGGGCGTCGAGGGGCGGCTGGTCGACGCCGACCGATGTGTCGAGCTCTGGCCGCTGCTCGACCCCGGCAAGGTGCTCGGCGGCTTCCACGTCCCGACGGACGGGCTGGCGGCCGCGGTGGCCTGCGGCGAGAGGCAGGCCGCTCGGGCGATCGAGCGGGGTGCCCGGTTCCTGGCGCATCACACCGTTCTGGGCGTCGAGCAGAGCGGCGGCAGGGTCACCGGCGTCGCGGTGGAGGTGCGCGGGGAGGGCGTCGAGTACCGGGTCGTCCCCGCCGACGTGGTGGTGTGCGCGGCCGGGTTCTGGGGGCCGACGGTCGGCGCGATGGCGGGGCTGACCGTGCCGCTGCTTTCGCTGGCCCACCAGTACGCCAGGACGGGCCCGCTGCCGGGCCGAGCAGAGGCCGCGGCGCCGGACGGATGGCCGATCCTGCGGCACCAGGACCGGGACCTGTACTTCCGCACCCACGGTGACCGTATCGGGATCGGCTCCTACGCCCACCGGCCGATGCCGGTCGCCCAGCACGAGATCGGGCCGAAGGGCACGGTCATGCCGTCGGTGCAGGCGTTCACCGAGGAGGACTTCGACCCGTCCTGGCGGGACGCCGTCGAGTTGCTGCCCGCCCTGAAGCAGACCCACTACGAGGACGGGATCAACGGCGTCTTCTCCTTCACCCCCGACGGTTTTCCGCTGATCGGGGAGGCGCCGCACCTCGACGGGTTCTGGGTGGCCGAGGCCGTCTGGGTGACGCACTCGGCGGGCGTGGCCAGGGCGCTGGCCGAGCTGCTCGTGGACGGCCGCTCCGGCTCCGACCTGCACGAGTGCGACCTCAACCGGTTCGAGAAGGCGCAGCTGTCGCCCGCGTTCATCGAGGAGCGGGGCAAGCGGAACTTCGTCGAGGTCTACGACGTCATCCATCCGCTCCAGCCGATGGAGTCGCCGCGTCCGATGCGGACGAGCCCGTTCTACCAACGGCAGCGGGAGTTGGGCGGGTACTTCCTGGAGGCGGCGGGATGGGAGCGTCCGCAGTGGTTCGAGGCGAACGTGCCGTTGCTGGAGGACCTGGTGCGGCGGCGCCGCACCGACCTGCGTGACCTGCCGGAGGAGGCGCGGGGCATGGCCGTCGAGCCGTTCCTGGGCGCGGCCCAGCGCGACGCGTGGGCCTCCCGCCACTGGTCGCCGGTGGCTGCCGCCGAGTCGCACGCCACCCGGGAGGGCGTGGCGCTGTACGACATGACACCGCTCAAGCGGATCGAGGTCGCCGGGCCGGGCGCGGCGGCGTTCCTGCAGCACCTGACCACGAACAACGTGGACAAGAAGCCCGGTTCGGTCACCTACACGCTGCTGCTGGACCCCGGGGGCGGGGTCCGGTCGGACCTGACGGTGGCGCGGCTGTCGGAGGACAGGTTCCAGGTGGGCGCCAACGGCAACCTGGACCTCGACTGGCTGACCAGGCACGCGCCCGGCGGCGTCCAGGTACGCGATCTCACGCCGGGCACCTGCTGCATCGGGGTGTGGGGGCCGCGGGCCAGGGAGTTGGTGCAGCCGCTGACGGACATGGACCTGTCCCACGAAGGTTTCCGCTATTTCACCTGTAAATCGGGGTATGTCGCGCAGGTTCCGGTGCTCGCGATGCGCGTCTCGTACGTCGGCGAACTGGGCTGGGAGCTGTACACCACGGCCGACATGGGGCTCAAGCTGTGGGACACGCTCTGGGCCACCGGCCTGCCCATCGCTGGAGGCAGGGCCGCGTTCAACAGCCTCCGGCTGGAGAAGGGCTATCGGCTCTGGGGCGTCGACATGACCCCCGAGCACAACCCGTACGAGGCCGGGCTGGGCTTCGCCGTCAGGCGCGACAAGGACTTCCTCGGCGGCGACGCCCTGTCCGAGGACATCACCCGCAAGCTGGTGCCGCTGCTCAGCACCGAGGTGGTGATGGGCAGGGAGCCGGTGCGGCACGCGGGTCGCACCGTCGGGTACGTGACCAGCGCCGCGTACGGGCATACCATCCAGCGTCCCATCGCCTACGCCTGGCTGCCGATCGAGCTGTCAGCACCCGGGACGCATGTTGATATTTCCTACTTCGGGCGTCGCGTCCCTGCCGAGGTCGCCGCCGAGCCGCTGTTCGACCCCGGGATGGAGAAGATCAAACGGTGACCCACCCCGACTTCCTCTGGCGCAACCCCGACCCCAGGCCGTCCTACGACGTGGTCGTCGTCGGCGGCGGCGGGCACGGCCTGGCCACCGCCTACTACCTCGCCAGGAACCACGGGATCAAGAACGTCGCCGTGCTGGAGAAGGGCTGGCTCGCCGGCGGCAACATGGCCCGCAACACCACGATCATCCGCTCCAACTACCTGTGGGACGAGAGCGCCGCCATCTACGAGCACTCCCTGAAGCTGTGGGAGGGGCTGAGCGACGAGCTCGACTACGACCTGCAGTTCAGCCAGCGCGGCGTGCTCAACCTGGCGCACAACCTCGGGGACGTCCGCGAGGGCAGGCGCAGGGTCAACGCCAACCGGCTCAACGGCGTCGACGCGGAGTGGCTCGACCCTGACGAGGTCAGGAAGTTCTGCCCGATCATCAACGTCTCGGACCAGGCCAGGTACCCGGTCCTGGGCGCGACGTTGCAACGGCGCGGCGGCATCGCCAAGCACGACCACGTCGCCTGGGCGCTGGCCCGCAAGGCCGACGCGTACGGTGTCGACCTCGTCCAGGGCTGCGAGGTCACCGGGTTCGAGCTCGCGGGGAACCGGGTGGTGGCCGTCCAGACCTCGCGGGGGAGGATCGCGGCGGGGAAGGTCGCGCTGGCGTCCGCCGGGCACACGTCGGTGCTGGCGGAGCGGGCCGGGATCCGGCTGCCGCTCCAGTCGCACCCGTTGCAGGCGCTCGTGTCGGAGCTGCTCGAACCGGTGCTCGACTGCGTGGTCATGTCGAACGCCGTGCACGTGTACGTCAGTCAGGCGCACAAGGGCGAACTGGTCATGGGGGCGGGCATCGACGCGTACAACTCCTATGGCCAGCGCGGTGGTTTCCACGTCATCGAGGCGCAGATGGCGGCGGCGCTGGAGCTGTTCCCGATCTTCAGCAGGGTGCGGGTGCTGCGTACCTGGGCGGGCATCGTGGACGTCTCACCCGACGCCTCGCCCATCATCGGCCGGACCCCGGTGGACGGCCTGTACGTCAACGCGGGCTGGGGCACCGGCGGCTTCAAGGCCACTCCGGGCTCCGGCTGGGTGTACGCGCACACGATCGCGCACGGCGAGCCGCATCCGCTGGCCGAGCCGTTCGCGCTCGACCGGTTCAGCACGGGGGCGCTCATCGACGAGCACGGCGCGGCGGCGGTCGCGCACTGAGCCGCACCCGGCGCCGCACCCCGCGTCGCACCCCTGAGTCGCACCCTGAGTCACTGAAAGGCGAGCTGATGCTGCTCATCGACTGCCCGCACTGCGGGCCCCGCGACGAGACCGAGTTCCGGTACGGCGGCCAGGCGGGGATCGCCTACCCCGACCGTCCAGCGGAGCTGTCCGACGAGGAGTGGGCCGGGTACGTGTTCATCCGCGACAACCCCAAGGGCTGGTTCCACGAGCGTTGGTTCCACGTGCACGGCTGCCGGACGTGGTTCTCCCTCGAACGACACACGGTCACACACGAGATCCGGCCCGTGGTCAGGGAGGCGCTGTGACCCGTCTGCCTGAGGGCGGCCTGGTGGACCGCTCGGTCACGCTGTCCTTCAGCTTCGACGGGCGCACGCTGCACGGGCACCCCGGCGACACGCTGGCGTCCGCGCTGCTGGCCAACGGTGTGCGCGTGGTCGGGCGCGGCGTCGAGCTCGGACGGCCGCGCGGCGTCTTCTCGTCCGGACCGGAGGAGCCGAACGCGCTGGTCAGGGTCGGTGCCGACCCGATGGTGGCGGCGACCACCGTGGAGCTGCACGACGGGCTGGAGGCGTGGAGCCTGAACGGCAAGGGCCGGGTGAGCCTGCACGACGACGGCGATGCCGGCGCCGACGACCGCCGCTGTGACAAGGGCTACCTGCACTGCGACGTACTGGTGGTCGGCGGCGGCCCGGCCGGCCTGGCCGCCGCGCTGGCGGCGGGTGAGTCGGGCGCGCGGGTGATTCTCGTGGACGACCAGCCGCGGCTCGGCGGCGACCTGCTGAACAGCCGCGTCCGGCTGGACGGGGCTCCAGCCCTCGGCTGGGTGGACGCGGTGCGGGGCCGCCTGCGGGCCCGGGTGCTCACCAGGACGACGGCGATCGGGTACTACGACCACAACTACGTGATCGCGGTGGAGCGTCGCGAGCGCGGTGAGCGGCTGTGGCACTTCCGGGCCCGCCGGGTCGTGCTCGCGACGGGCGCGCACGAGCGCTCGCCCGCCTTCCCTGGCAACGACCGTCCGGGGGTGATGCTCGCGTCCGCCGCCCGCGCCTACGCCAACCGCTACGGGGTGCGTCCGGGACGTCGCGCGGTGGTGTTCGCCTGCGCGGACTCCGGTTACGAGGCCGCCCGCGACCTGCTGGCGGCCGGGGTGGAGATCGCCGCGATCGTGGACCCGCGCCCGGCGGGGCTGCCCGCGCAGGCCGACGTCCTCGCCGGGCAGACCGTCACCGGCACCAGCGCCGACGCCGACGGCCTGCTCACCGGCGTCCAGGTGGGGGAGCGGTACTTCGAGGCCGACCTGCTGGCCGTGGCGGGCGGCTGGAACCCGGCCGTCCACCTGTTCAGCCAGTCGCAGGGCCGCGTCAGGTTCGACGAGGCCGCGCAGGCGTTCGTCCCGGACCTGTCGGCCCAGGCCGAGCGGTCGGCGGGCGCGTGCAGAGGCCTGTACGACACGACGGCCGCGATCGAGGACGGCCACGCGGCCGGAGCCGAGGCGGCCCGGCTGGCGGGCTTCCCGGACGGGACCGGCTTGCGCGCTCCGGTCAGCAACGAGTCGGCGCTCAGGGAGCCCGCCGCGCTCTGGAAGGCGGGGCCCGGCGACCCGGAGTCCGACGCCGTGTCCTTCGTGGACCTGCACCGGGACGTCACCGTGGCCGACCTGGCGAGAGCGGCGGGCACCGGAATGCGCTCGGTCGAGCACGTCAAGCGCTACACCACCGCGGGCACCGGCGCCGACCAGGGCAAAACCTCGGGAGCCGTCGTGGTGGGCGTGATGGCGGCGCTGCTCGGGGCCGCGCCGGGCCAGGTGGGCACGACCACGTTCCGCCCGCCGTACGCGCCGGTGTCCTTCGCCACGCTGGCGGGGCGCGACCGCGGCGTCCTGTCCGACCCGGTCAGGACCACCGCCCTGCACGCCTCGCACGTCGCCAGGGGCGCGGTCTTCGAGGACGTCGGCCAGTGGAAGCGTCCGCGGTACTTCCCGCTGGACGGCGAGACGATGGAGCAGGCGGTGCTGCGCGAGTCCCACGCGGCCCGCACCGCGGTCGCCGCCATGGACGCCTCCACGCTCGGCAAGATCGACATCAGGGGCGCGGACGCCGCGGAGTTCCTCGACCGCGTCTACACGAACCTGTACTCCACGCTGAGCGTCGGTTCGTGTCGGTACGGGGTGATGTGCACCGCCGACGGCATGGTCTTCGACGACGGCACCACCACCCGCCTCGCCGATGACCACTTCCTGACGACCACCACCACGGGCAACGCGGCGGCCGTGCTCGACTGGCTGGAGGAGTGGCGGCAGACCGAGTGGCCCGGCCTGGACGTCCGGTTCACGTCCGTGACGGACCACTGGGCCACGGTCGCCGTGGCGGGCCCGAAGGCGCGCGAGATCATCGCCGCGATCGCGCCGGGGGCGTCGGAGCTGGCGTTCATGACGTACGCCGCCACCGCGGTGCTCGGCGTCGAGGGCCGGGTGTTCAGGATCAGCTTCTCGGGCGAGCTGGCGTACGAGGTCAACGTGCCCTGGTGGTACGGCAGGTCGCTCTGGGAGACGGTGCTCGACCTGGGGGCGGTGCCGTACGGGACGGAGACCATGCACGTGCTGCGGGCCGAGAAGGGGTTCGCCATCGTCGGCCAGGAGACCGACGGGACTGCTACCCCGCAGGACCTCGGCATGTCGTGGCTGGTCTCCAAGCGCAAGCCGGACTTCGTGGGCAAGCGCTCGCACGCCCGCCCCGACACCTCGCGCCCCGGCCGCAAACACCTGGTGGGGCTGCTGCCGGACACCCATGTGGAGGAGGGCGCGCAGCTGGTGGCGCCGGGCACCACGGGGCCGATGCTGGGCCACGTGACGTCCAGCTACCCGGCCGGGACGCTGGGACGGCCGTTCGGCCTGGCCATGGTGCGCGACGTGGCGTCAGGAGACCGGCTGATCGCGGTGTCCGGGGCGGGGGCCGTCCAGGTGACGGTGGTGGAGCCGGTCTTCCACGACCCGGACAACGCCCGGCGCGACGGCGATCCCGTGTTCGCGGGGACGGTGCCCGCGGGGACGGTGGGGGAGTGTCGCGCGGAGAGCCCGGCCGCCGCGTTCGCCGCCCGGTTCGCGGCGGCCTCCACCGAGTCGGTGAGGCTGCGTGAGGTGCCGTTCCTGCGCATGTGGGAGGTGCGCGGGACGGACCCGGGCCGCGGCCTCAGGCTGGGCCCCGACTGGTGGCTGGTGGCCGGGCAGGGCCGCCCGGACTGGGTGGACGTCTCCGGCCAGCGAACCGTGCTGGAGCTGTCGGGCCCCGGCGCGCTCGACGTCCTGATCACCGGCTGCCCGCTCGACCTGGACCCGTCGGTGTTCACCACGCACGCCCAGACCCTGCTCGGCAAGGCCCCGGTGATCCTGGAGCGGACGGAGGAGGGGTACCGCGTCCACGTCCGGTCGTCGTTCACGTCGTACCTGGCCGAGTGGCTGCTTGACGCTCTCGCGGGATAGTTGGGCCGCTCCGGGTAGTCACTATACGTAGAATTTACGAAAAAGTGACTTGGGGGTTCTGTGGTGCAGTTACGGGCGATAGGGGCATGTTTGACTGCTGTGACGTTGGTCGCAGGCTGTGGCGGGCTGGACGCGCGGACGTCGTCCCCCACATCCGGCAAGGGCTCGTCCGCGGACGTCGCCGACGCCCGCAAGAAGCTCGCCAAGCTCGCGGTCAAGGGCCGCGCGCCCCGCACCGGCTTCAACCGCGACAACTTCGGCCCCGCCTGGGCCGACGTCGACCACAACGGCTGCGACACCCGCAACGACATCCTCAAGCGCGACCTGCGCGACGAGAAGTTCAAGCCGGGCACCCACGACTGCATCGTGCTCAGCGGCGTCCTCGACGACCCCTACAGCGGTAAGACGATCGACTTCAAACGCGGCCAGGACACCAGCACCGCCGTCCAGATCGACCACCTGGTGCCGCTCTCGGACGCCTGGCAGAAGGGCGCCCAGCAGTGGGCGGCGAGCAAGCGCAAGGAGTTCGCCAACGACCCCCTGAACCTGCTCGCCGTGGACGGCCCGCTCAACAACCAGAAGAGCGACAGCGACGCGGCCACCTGGCTGCCCCCGCGCAAGGACTACCGCTGCGCCTACATCGCCCGGCAGATCGAGGTGAAGACCAAGTACGAGGTGTGGGTGACGGCAGCGGAGAAGACCGCCATGGAGGGCGTCCTGTCCAGCTGCTGACCACACCCACGGCGGGCGGCGTCAGTCGCCGTCAGTCGTCGTGGTGCCCGCCGTGGTCGTCTCCCCGCTCCCTTCCGCGGCCGCCGTGGTCGTCCGCGCCCACGCGGTGGGTCTGGTGGCGCAGGAGGCGGCCGGTGCCGGCGTCGATGTCGAGTTCGTGCTCCACGGCGCCCTTGACCAGCTCGACCTCCCAGACGTCCGGGCGGGCGCCGCGGTCGTCGTGGCCGACCTCCTTGACCCAGGCGCCCGGCACCTGCCGGTGCGCGATCTCGATGGCCCGCTCGGCCGTGACCTTGGGGGCGGCGGTGGACGCGGCGAAGGCGGCGCCTCCACCCGCGACCAGCACGACGGCCCCTGCTCCTGCTGCGATGAGCTTCTTGGTGATTCGCATGCCCGTACTGAACCGCGATCACCGGTAACCGCGCGCTAAGCGCGGGTTAAGACCACCTCGACGCTCGCGCCCCCCGCCGGTGACGACGTGACCGACAGGTGGCCGCCCGAGGATTCGGCGGTCCGGCGGGCGATGTCGAGCCCGAGCCCGGTCGAGCCGCCGCCGCTGCTGCCCCGCTCCAGCAGCGACGCGTCGAAGCCGGGCCCCGAGTCGCTGACCGTCAGGACGGCCCGTGAGGGATGCGGCGCGAGCCGCACCGACAGGGACGCCCCCTCGGGGGTGTGCGCGAACACGTTGCCCAGCAGCGCGTCGACGCAGGCGGCCAGTTCCTCGCCCCCCACCGCCACCGGCAGCTCGCCGGGCGGCAGCGACACTGAGACGTCCCGCCCCTGGTCCTCGGCCAGCACGGACCAGAAGCGCACCCGCTCCCGCACCACGCCGGTCGCGTCGCAGGTCTCCCGCCCGGCGGAGCGGCGGCGGGCGTCGGTGATGACGGCGCTGACGGCGCGCTCAAGGGCGTCCACCCTGGCCCCGACGCGGGCCGCCTCCTCGGGGTCGCGCAGCGCCTCCACGTCCAGCCTGAGGCCCGTCAGAGGGGTGCGGAGGCGGTGCGACAGGTCCGCCACCGACTCGCGCTCGGCCGTCAGGAGGTCGCCGATGCGGCCCGCGAGGTGGTTGAGCGCGAGCGCCACGGAACGGACCTCCGGCGGACCGCCCGGTTCCGCGCGGGCGGCGAGATCGCCGCCCGCCAGCCGGTGCGAGACGCCCGCCAGCCCGACGACCGGCCTGGTCACGGCGAGTGCCAGCCGGTCGGCCAGGACGATGCCCAGCACCACCAGCGCCAGCCCGAGCCCCGCCAGCGCCAGCCACGCCTCCCGAACGCCGCGCAGCAGCTCGTCGTCGGGCACGAACACCCTGATCACGGCCGCGCCCTCCGGCGACTGCGCCGAGACCAGCACCTCCCTGCCCCCGGACGCGGCGGCGGTGACGCTGCGGCCCGTCGCGGCCAGCCGCACCGCGTCGCTGCGAGGGGCGGGCGCGCCGAGCGTGCGCCCGTCAGGGAGGAACACCGTCACCGGACGCGCCACCTGCTCGACGGCGACCGGCAGCTCGGGGGTCCCGACCGCGACGGACACCGACTCGGCCGAGGCGGTCGCCCTGGCCATCGCGCCGTTCTCCGCCACGGCCCGGATCAGCAGCGCCATCGGCACCAGCAGCGCGATCAGCACGACCGACGTGGTGGCCGCCACCAGCAGCGCCAGCCACCGCCTCACGACGGCTCGACCAGCTTGACCCCGACCCCGCGCACCGTGTGCAGGTAGCGGGGCTCGGACGCGGTCTCGCCCAGCTTCCTGCGCAGCCACGACAGGTGGACGTCCACGGTCTTGTCGGCGCCGCCGTAGGGGAGCTGCCAGACCTCCGTGAGGAGCTGCCGCTTGGTGACGACCTCGCCGGGCCGGGCGGCGAGGTGGTGCAGCACGTCGAACTCGCGCGGCGTCAGGTCCAGCGCCACGCCGTCGAGCGTCGCCGTCCGGGCGCGCGGGTCCACCCGCAGCGCGCCCACCACCAGCGGCTCGGGCGCGGGCGCCCCCGCGCGCCGCAGCACCGCTCTGATCCGCGCGTCGAGCTGCGCCGCGCTGTACGGCTTGACGACGTAGTCGTCGGCGCCCGCGTCGAGCACCGGCACCATCTCGGCGTCGCCGTCGCGGGCGGTCGCCACGATCACCGGCACCCGGCTGACGGCGCGCAGCATCCGCAGCAGCTCGCCGCCGTCGAGGTCGGGCAGCCCGAGGTCGAGGACGATCAGATCCGGACGGTCCTGGACGGCCATCCGCAGGCCGTCGAGCGCGGTGGGGGAGGAGGAGACGGCATGGCCGAGCTCCCGCAGGCCACGGCCGAGCGCCGTGCGGATCGTCACGTCGTCCTCGATGAGCAGAATGTCGGCCATATACGGAACCTAGAGGTTTTCGGGCGATGAGCCGAGCGCCCTTATCGTGGCGTTAACCTGCCTTTAGCCGTACGTGGGGGAGGCTGAGCGGGTGAAGCGCCTCGTGCTGGCCTGGGCCGTCACCGCCGTCGCCGCGACGGCGGCGGCCGTGGCGGTGCTCGGCCTGCTCGGCGGCGGGCTCACCGGCACGTCCAGCCGCGTCCTGAGCCAGGCGGAGATCCGCGCCGCGCTCGCCACCGCCACCGCCACCACCCGGCCGCCCGTGGCCCGCCCGACGGGGACGCCCACCGCGCCGGCGACGCCCGGTGACGGCGGTCTTGTCCGCACCGAGGGCGGCAGCGTGATCGCCGCCTGCGACGGCGACCAGGTGACGCTGCGCTCGTGGACCCCCGCCCAGGGCTACTCCGTCGACGCCGTCGAGCCCGGCCCCGGCCGCGAGGCCAGGGTCGAGTTCGACCCCGACGAGGGCGACGACGTCAAGCTCAGGATCCATTGCTCGGCGGGGCGGCCCGTCACGCTTCGGCACTGAGCGCGGCCTTCGTCAGGTCGGCCTGCCGCCTGATCTGCCCCATCACGATGGGATTGACGCCCTTCGCCTCGAACGTCGCGACCATCCGGTCCATCACCGCGTTCGCCCGGTCGAGGTCGCCCTGCCGGGCCTCGGCTCTGGCCAGGCGGCGCATCACCATGTTGAGCGTGATGTTGTCGATGCTCGCGTCCCTGGACACCTCGGTGAGCTGCTCGATGCCCTGCTTCGGGTCCGGTGGCCGGATGCGCAGCCGCTTGTCCGCCGTCAGCGCCTTGAACTCCCGCTCGGCGTTGAGCCCCTTCACCATCCGGGCGTAGACGGTCAGCGGGTGCCCGGCGTACCGGTCGATCAGCTCGTCGAGAGCGGCGTTCCCGGCCCGCAGGGCGGGCGAGTCGGAGCCGAGCAGCGAGAACAGCCGGCCCTGCTCCTCGCCCAGCATCAGCTCGGCCACCCGGTGGTCGTCGCCGCCGACCGGGTAGCGGACCCTGACCAGGCACGCGGGGGAGACGATGCGGGAGCCGTCGGCGGCCACGTACTGCGCTCGCACCTGGTACTCGCCGGGTTGCTGGAAGTAGTGCCCGTCGCGCCCGTGCCCGATGTAGGCGCTGCGGTACATGGCCGGGTTGCCCGAGTCCAGCCGGATGTCGCGAGAGGTGTCGACGCAGTGCCGCATCATCGGCCGGTACAGCACGGTCCTGCCGGACGGCTGGGTGATGCAGACCTGGGTGAACTCGGTGTCGGGGTGCAGGTGGCCGTGCGTGGTGCGGGGCTCCCCGCCGGCGGACGGCGCCGTGGACAGCTTGAGCTCCACCACCACCGGCTCGCCGAAGCCGAACCCGTCCTTGGCTCGCAGCTCCAGCCGGAGCCCCGAGTGGTCCTCGACGGGCTGCTCGAAGGGGGCGACCTCGGCCGCGCCCGTGCCGAACGCGTTCGCGCCCATGGCCACGTCCCGGTAGAAGCCGTGCCGCAGGTGGACCAGCTCGACGTCGGTGAACTGGAACGGGAAGGCCGCCCAGTACGCCGGCTCGCCGCCGGGCTGGTAGTTCTGCACGTAGTTCATCCATGACAGGTCGCCGAAGCCGCCGCCGGGGCCCAGCGGCTGCGGCGGCGTGCCGAGGTTCTTCTGCCACGAGTGCAGCAGGTTGAAGGCGTGCCCGAGCTCGTGGACGTAGGTGCGCAGCTGCGCGCGCTGCGCCTGCGGGGTGTCGCCCCTGATCGCGTCGTAGAACACGGCCGAGCCCTGCCGCTGGTGGGCGTCGTTGTAGTCGAACATGATGCCCCGGTAGCCGGCCACGTGCTTGCTGGCCACCAGCAGCCACACCCGCCACGCCGGAGCGTCGGAGAGCAGCGAGAACTGCTGCGTCATGGCGTGGTGCAGTTCGGCGTCGTCCCACGCCAGGTCGGCTTCCGACCCCTCGACCGGGATCACGCCCGGCGGGGCCGTCGTCAGGTCGACGCCCGCCTCCCTGAAGGCCCCGATCACGCTGAGCTCCCTGGCCGTCAGGCCGGTGGGGCCGGGCAGCGTGCCCGTGTCGTAGGCGACGAACGGCACCGCCCCCGCCACGGTGTCCTGCTCCAGCAGCACGCTGCGGAAGTACGGCGAGGCGAACGCCAGCCGGTATGTGCGGCCCGCGACGGTGGCCGTCCCCGTCGTGCCGGTGAGGGTGACGCTCACCTCCGTCGCCGCGGTGCCGAAGGTGGCCGCGGTGCCGAAGGTGGCAGGGGTGTCGAAGGTGAACGTGCCGTGCCCGTCGACGCGCGTCTCGTCACCCTCCGCGCGGACGGCGGGCGAGGTGACCACGAACGAGCCGAAGTAGGACGTCGTCGCCCCCGCCACCGAGAACAGGTCGCCGCTCACCCGGCCGGTGGGCCTGGCCCCGTCGACGTCGATCCGGAGCTCCAGCCGGGAGTCGCCGTCCTGGCCCTGGTACAGCCCGCTGATCATGGGAGCTCCCTGTCCGGATCGTGGTGGAGGTCACACCCGGGAGACCTTCCCCACCGGCGGGAGCTGTCAACGTCCGCCGCGAACCTGCAACGCCCCCAGCAGGTCCTCCGACGCCCTGGCGACCGCCTCCACCGCCCGGTCGAACGCCTCGGCGTTGTGCGCGGCGGGCGCACGGAACCCGGAGATCTTCCGCACGTACTGCAGGGCGGCCGCGCGCACGTCCTCCTCCGTCACGTCCTCGGTGTACGGGGGACGCAGGGTCTTGATGCTTCTGCACATGGCTCAACGGTAATAGCCGATTCGCTGACTGATTTCCCGCGCGCCCGCGGCCAGCAGCCTGCCCACCTCGGGCAGCCGCTCAGGAGTGAGCCGGTAGGAGGGGCCCGAGGCGCTGACGGCCGCGACCACGACCCCGTCGCTGCCCCTGACCGGCGCGGCGACCGCGTTCAGCCCCACCTCCAGCTCCTCGAGCGTGCAGGCCCAGCCGCGCTCCCTGATCTGCGCCAGGCCCAGCCCGGTTGGGTCCGTGATCGTCGCAGGGGTGTAGCGCTCCAGCTGGGCGGGCAGCGGCAGCGCGCCGAACGCCAGCAGCACCTTCCCGCTGGACGTGGCGTGCGCCGGGGTGCGCTGGCCGACCCAGTTGTGCCCGCTGATCGCGGCAGGGCCGCGCACCTGGCTGATGTTGACCGCGTGACCGTCCTGCGGCACGGCCACGTTGACGGTCTCGCCCACCTCCTCGGCCAGGCGCAGGCACACCTTGCGGCTCTCCTTCGACAGGTCGAGCTGCGCCGTGGCCGCGCCCGCCAGCCGGACCACCCCGAAGCCGAGCCGGTAGCGTCCGCGGTCGCCGGTCTGCTCCACCAGGCCACCCTGTTCGAGCGCCGCGAGCAGCCGGAACGCCGTGGACTTGTGCACGGCCAGCTCGACGGCGAGGTCGGTCACGCGGGTGGCTCCTCTGCGCGCCAGGATCTCCAGGATCGCGATCGCCCGGTCGACGGACTGCACGGAGCTGTTGCTCATAGCGCAACAGAATAATGTGTCAAGGCCCTCCCTGTACGAGGGCCGGGCACTCCGATCAGGCTCCGCCGGCCGCGGGGCTGAGCTCGGCGCCGAAGGCGTGCGCGATCTTCCGCATGCCCTCGGCCAGCTCGTCGCGGTCCAGCGCGTCGATCCGCTCGGCGGGCCCCGACACCGACATCGCGGCCACCACCCGGCCGCCGTCGTGCACCGGCACGGCCAGGCAGTGCACGCCGAGCTCCTCCTCACCCAGGTCCATCGCGTACCCGCGCTCCCTGACCAGGGCCAGCTCGGTGAGCATGGCGTCGGTGTCGACGATCGTGTTGGGCGTGCGGCGCGGCATGCCGGTGCGTCCGAACACGGTGGCCGCATCCTCGGCCGTGCGGCCCGCCAGCAGCACCTTGCCCACGGCCGTGCTGTGTGGCAGCACCCGCCGGCCGACCTCGGCGAACATCCGCAGCCTGCGCGGCGAGGCCGCCTGCGCCACGTAGACGACGAAGTCGCCCTCCAGCACGGCCAGGTTCGCCGTCTCGCCCGACAGCTCCACCATCTTCGACAGGTACGGCTGCGCCCACACGCCCACCATGCTCTCGGCGACCTCGCCCAGCCGTACCAGCCCGCCGCCCAGCGCGTAGCGCCGATCCGACTCCTGCCGGACGTAGCCGCGCGCCAGCAGCGTCTGCAACAGCCGGTGGATCGTCCCGTACGGCAGCCCGGTCCTGGCGGCGATCTCCGACAGGCCCGCCTCGCCCCCGTGCTCGGCCAGCGCCTCCAGCACGTCCAGCGCCCGCTCGACCGACTGCACGCTCACGCGCACACCCCCGCTTCGCTCAAAGTCGCACCCCGCGCAGGGAGGCGTCGAGCACTTCGGCCGTGTGCGCCACCCTGATGTCGGCGCCGCCGCGGCGCATGGCCGAGACGATCTGCATGGTGCAGCCGGGGTTGGCCGACACCAGCAGCTCGGCGCCCGTGGAGGCGACCGCCTTGGCCTTCTGGTCGCCCAGGTCGCGGGCGGCCTCCGGCTGGAACAGGTTGTAGGTGCCCGCGGAGCCGCAGCAGATGGCCGCGTCGGGCACCTCGCGCAGCGTCAGCCCGGGGATGGCGCGCAGCAGCTGACGCGGCTGCGCCCGGACCCCCTGGGCGTGGGCCAGGTGGCAGGCGTCGTGGTAGGCGACGGTGAGCGGCAGCGGATGCCGCTCGGCGACCGGGCCCAGCTCGACCAGGTACTCCGACAGGTCCAGCACCCGGAAGCCCGGGTCCTCGCCGAGCAGCTCGCCGTACTCCTTCATCGACGAGCCGCAGCCCGCCGCGTTCACCACGACGGTGTCGACCCCGGCCTTCCTGAACGTCCTGACCGTCCGGCGGGCCAGCCGCCTGGCCTGCTCGTCGCGTCCGGAGTGGACGCTGAGCGCGCCGCAGCAGCCCTGCCCCGGCGGGATCAGCACGTCGCAGCCCTCCAGCGCGAGCACCCGCGCGGTGGCCGCGTTGACCTGCGGGAAGAACTCGCCCTGGACGCACCCGGTGAGCATGCCGACCACGGCCCTGCGCTCGCCCCTGGCCCTGACCAGCTTCGGCATCCGCTGGCGGAGCCCCACACGCGGCGCCAGCGCGGCCATCGCGCCCAGGCTCGGGTTCGCCCGCCCGAGGAACGGCGCCATCCGCTCGGCCAGCCCCATCGCCGGACGCAGCAGCCTGAGCCTGCGCGGGTAGGGGAACAGGCTGAACACCATGCCCCGCACCGCACGGTCCTGCGGCTCGCGCGGGCGGGCCCGCTCCACCTCGGCCCTGGTCTGCTCGATCAGCCGGTCGTACCGGACGCCCGACGGGCAGGCGGTGACGCACGCCATGCAGCCGAGGCAGGCGTCGAAGTGCCCGGCCATCTCGGCTGTGATCGGGGTGCCCTCGACGTGCTGCTTCATCAGGTGGATCCGGCCGCGCGGCGAGTCCATCTCCTCTCCCCACAGCACGTACGTGGGGCAGGTCGGCAGGCAGAAGCCGCAGTGCACGCAGTCGTTGATCAGTTCGGGGTCCATGGTCAGATGCCTCCCAGGAAACGTCCGGGGGACAGGGTGCGCCCGGGGTCGAAGCGCTCCTTGACCCGCCTCATCAGCGGCAGGGCGCTGACCTCTCCCCAGCGGTCGACGTCCTCCCGCTGCGTGGCGAGCACGGTCATGCGGCCGGTCCGCTCCCTCAGCCGGGCAAGCGTCTCCGCGCCGGCGTCGCCCGCGGGCGTCAGGTGCAGGCGGCCGGAGACCGGCGAGCCGCGCAGCCGGAACCCGGCCTCCCGCGCGGCGTCGAGCACCCCGTCGAGGACGCTGGGCAGGAACCGGACCTCGACCAGCACCTCGTCCTGGGGGATCACCCCCCACCAGGACGGCGGCTCGCCCGCCACCTCACCCGCGCCGATGATCTCTCGCAGCACGAGCGCGCGCGGCTCCGCCGCGGTGCCCTCGACCAGGACGGCCAGCGTCACGGGCCCCTCGGGGTCGGGCCGGTCGACCTCCACCGCGCTCGGCTCCGCCTGCGAGGCCGCCAGCGCCGCCGCCACCTCGCGCAGGCGGGACGGCTCCACCTCGGCCACCACCCAGCGACTGTCGGCAGGCAGCGGGTGGAGGCGGAACGTGGCCTCGGCGATCACGCCCAGCGTGCCGTACGAGCCGGTGAACAGCTTGCCCAGGTCGTAGCCCGCCACGTTCTTGACGACCTTGCCGCCCGACCTGGCCACCGTGCCGTCGGCCAGCACGACCGTGATGCCGATCAGCAGGTCGCGGGCCGTGCCGTAGCGGAAGGCGCGCGGCCCGGCCGTCGCGGTGGCCAGCGTGCCGCCCACCGTGGCGTCGGGGGCGGTGTCGAGCGCCAGCTCCTGGCCCTTCTCCGCCAGGGCGGCGGCGAGGGCGCCCATCGTCACCCCGGCCTGCGTGCGGACCACCAGGTCGCCCGCCGCGTGCTCCAGGACCTCGTTCAGGCAGCACAGGTCGAGCAGCACGTCGCAGCGCTCGGGCGGGCGCCCCCAGTGCAGCTTGGTGCCGCCGCCCACCGGCACCACGGCCAGGTCGTGCTCGGCGCAGGCCCGCAGCACCGACGAGACCTCCTCGACCGTCTCGGGGAGCACCACCCAGCTCGGACGCACCCCCGACACGGCGTCGCCGGGGCCGGCGTCCCGGACGGTCACGCCGGTCTTCTCCAGCTGCTCGCGCGGCATCAGAACTGCTCCGCCTTACCCGACTCGACCAGCGGATGCACACCCTTGCGCACCCCCGGCACCTCCCCGCACAGCCGCGGCGTCGGGAACACCTTGCCGGGGTTCGACAGCCCCTTCGGGTCGAAGGCGCACCGCAGGAGCTGCATGGTGTCGAGGTCGTCGTCGGAGAACATCTTCGGCATGTACCTGGCCTTGTCGACACCTACCCCGTGCTCGCCGGTGATCGACCCGCCGTGCTCGATGCACAGATCCAGGATCGCCCCCGACACCATCTCGGCCCGCTCGCCCGCCCCCGGCTCGGCGTCGTCGAAGAGCACCAGCGGATGCAGGTTCCCGTCGCCCGCGTGGAACACGTTCGCCACCCTGATCCCGTGCTGCCGCGACAGCCCGTCGATCGCCGCCAGCACGCGCGGCAGCGAGGTGCGCGGCACCACGCCGTCCTGGACGATGTAGGCGGGGCTGATGCGTCCGACGGCGGCGAACGCCGACTTGCGGCCCTTCCAGATCGCCGCCCGCTCGGCCGGGTCGTCGGCCACCCGCAGCTCGAACGCCTTCGAGCAGATCTCCTGGAGCTGGGCGAACTGCCGCGCCACCTCGGCGCCGGGGCCGTCGAGCTCCACGATCAGCACCGCTCCCGCGCCCTCGGGGTAGCAGCAGGCCACCGCGGCCTCGGCCGCCTCGATGGACAGCGCGTCCATCATCTCGATCGCGGCGGGCACGATGCCCGCCCCGATGATCGCCGAGACGGCCTCTCCGCCCTCCTCGAGGCTCTCGAACGCCGCCAGCACGGTGGTGACGGTCTCGGGGACGCGGCTCAGCCGCACCGTGATCCTGGTGGCGATGCCCAGCGTGCCCTCGGAGCCGATGAACGCGCCCAGCAGGTCGTAGCCGGGGTCCAGGGCGTCGAGCGTGACCAGGTCGCCGTCGGGGGTGACGATCTCGCACGCCTCGACGTGGTTGACGGTGAAGCCGTGTTTGAGACAGTGCGCGCCTCCGGAGTTCTCCGCGACGTTCCCGCCGATCGAGCAGATCTGCTGGCTGGACGGGTCGGGCGCGTAGTAGTAGCCCTCGTGGAGGACGGCCTCGGTGATCGCCAGGTTGGTGACGCCCGGCTCGACCACGGCCCTGCGGTTGGGCAGGTCGATCTCCAGGATCCGCCGCATCTTGGACGTGACGATGAGCACGCCGTCCTCGCGGGGCAGCGCGCCACCGGACAGCCCGGTGCCCGACCCGCGAGCCACGAACGGCACCCCGAAGTCATTGCAGATCCGGACGATCCGCGCTATCTGCTCCGCCGTCTCGGGCAGCACCACCACGCCGGGGGTCGCCCGATGATAGGTGAGGCCGTCGCACTCGTAGGTGCGCAGCCGCACCGGATCGGTGATCACCTCGTCGGCGGGCAGTACGGAACGCAGCGCCGCCGTCAGCGTGTCCAGCATGGTGGCCCTCCCGATCGGCTGTTCGGTTTTGTCCCCTCTACCAGCCTGCCTCTTTTACGGCATACGGGCGTAGGCGGGCAAGGTGAGGAACTCCGCGAAGTCGTCGTCCAGAGCCACCTCCTTGAACAGCGCGGTCGCCTGGCCGTACAGCGCCTCGTCGTAGCCCGGCTCGGCGGCGATCTTCGCCAGTTCCTCCGCGATGATCCGCTCGACCAGGTCCTTGGTCACCACCTCGCCGCTGTCGGACAGCGTGATGCCGTTGTGTATCCACTGCCAGATCTGCGAGCGCGAGATCTCGGCCGTCGCCGCGTCCTCCATCAGGTTGTGGATCGCCACCGCGCCGAGCCCGCCCATCCATGCGGCCAGGTAGCGCAGCGCCACGTCCACGTTGTTGCGCAGCCCCGCCTCGGTGATCTCGCCCGGCGTCTCGGAGACGGACAGCAGGTCGGCGGCCGAGACGGCGACGTCCTCGCGCAGCCGGTCGAGCTGGTTGGGCCTGGACCCGAGCACGCCGTCGAACACCTCACGGCAGATCGGCACCAGATCGGGGTGGGCCACCCACGAGCCGTCGAACCCGTCGCCCGACTCGCGCGTCTTGTCGGCGCGCACCTTCACCAGCGCCGTCGCGTTCACCTCGGGGTCG
This sequence comes from Nonomuraea sp. NPDC005983, assembly GCF_040614375.1. Classification (NCBI taxonomy): domain Bacteria; kingdom Bacillati; phylum Actinomycetota; class Actinomycetes; order Streptosporangiales; family Streptosporangiaceae; genus Nonomuraea; species Nonomuraea sp. NPDC005983. The sequence goes on along the minus strand of NZ_JBEXUP010000032.1, from coordinate 46,921 downwards.
CGACGCGAGGGGACGAACGCCGCCATCCCCCCGATGGCGTGTGCGCCGCGCTTGTGGCAGGTGCGCACCAGCAGCTCGGTGTAGGCCCGCATGAAGGGCGCGGTCATCGTGACGGCGTTCCGCTCGGGCAGCAGGAACTCGCGGCCCCGGGTGCGGAACTTCTTGATCACGCTGAACAGGTAGTCCCAGCGTCCGGCGTTCAGCCCGGCCGAGTGCTCGCGCAGCTCGTACAGGATCTCCTCCATCTCGAACGCCGCCGGGTACGTCTCGATGAGGACGGTCGCCCGGATCGTCCCGGCGGGGAGGCCCAGCAGCGCCTGCGCGCGCAGGAACACCTCGTTCCACAGCCGCGCCTCCAGGTGGGACTCCATCTTCGGCAGGTAGAAGTACGGCCCGAGCCCCTTGGCGAGCTGCCGCTGGGCGCAGTGGTAGAAGTACAGGCCGAAGTCGAACAGCGAGGCGGCGACCGGACGCCCGTCGACCAGGGCGTGCTTCTCGTCCAGGTGCCAGCCGCGCGGCCGGACCACGATCGTGGCCAGCTCGCTGTCGGGGCGCAGCGCGTAGGACTTGCCGCCGGTCTCGAAGTCGATCGCGCGGTCGAGGGCGTCGCGCAGGTTGAGCTGGCCGTTGACGCAGTTCTCCCAGAGCGGCGAGTTGGCGTCCTCGAAGTCGGCCAGCCAGACCTTGGCGCCGGAGTTCAGCGCGTTGATGGTCATCTTGCGGTCGACGGGGCCGGTGATCTCGACGCGGCGGTCCTCCAGCCCGGGGGCGGGTGGCGCGACGCTCCACTCGGTCTCCCTGACCTGCTTGGTCTCGGGCAGGAAGTCGAGCATGCCGCCCGCTGACAGCTCCGCCTGCCGCGCCTGGCGGGCTTCGAGCAGTTCCAGACGCCTGGCGCCGAACTCCCGCTGGAGAGCCGCCACGAAGCCGCGCGCCTCCGGCGTGAGGATCTCGTCGAACCGGTCGAGCATCGGGCCGGTGATCTCCATATGCTCCCTCTTTCCGTAATGTGGAAAATGAGTTCTGGATTATGGAAGTGACGCTACGTCATCGCCTGGCCGGGGTCAAAGGTGGGGTACCCCCGGGGAACCATCGGGGGCATCCCCGATGTGCCCCTCCGACGCGGCCGGAATGATCGGTGGCATGAAGACGATCGTGATCGCGGGCGGGCTCCTCGCCTCGGCGGCCCTGCTGACGGGCTGCGGACTCAAGAGCATCGGCGGCCCGACCAACCAGGACACCGTCACGTACCAGGTCACGGAGAAGGTCGCCGCGCTGCACCTAAGGAGCGGTGCGGGCGACATCGCCGTCACGGAGTACAACGGGTCGTCGGTCCGCGTGGTGGAGACCCTCCAGTGGCGCAACGACAAGCCCAAGACGTGGCACAAGGTCGACGGCGACACCCTGTCCATGTCCTACGACTGCGAAGCCTCCTGGGGCAGTTGCGGGGTCGACTACAAGGTCGAGGTCCCCAAGGGGGTCCAGGTCAAGGTCGACACGGGCTCGGGTGACATCACGCTCAGGTCGCTGACGGGGCCGGTCGAGGTCGAGACCGGCTCCGGCGACGTCGACGGGTCTGGGCTCGGCGGCACGAAGATCCTCGCCAAGAGCGGGTCGGGCGGGGTCGAGCTGAAGTGCGTGGCCGTCCCCGACAGCGCCGAGCTGAGGAGCGGCTCCGGCGACGTCGTCCTGCACGTGCCGCAGGGCACGTACGACGTGGACGCCAGGGCGGGCGCCGGCGACGAGACCGTGTCCGTGAAGACGGACTCCGCCTCCCCGCACAAGCTCACGCTCAACGCCGGCTCCGGCGACGTGAGCGTGCTCCCGGGATAACGCTCCCGGGATAACCAGGTGATGACCCGAGGGATGTCATGTCACCATCGGGGAAGAGACCGGGATGTCCGGACGTTGCCTATTAGAGATGACACGTATGCACGAATACTCCGCTCTCGACGAGTTCGAGACCGGCGAGATGGACCTCGAGGAGCGCCAGGCGCTGCGCCGCGTGGCGGGACTCTCGACTGAACTCCAGGATGTCTCCGAGGTCGAGTACCGGCAGCTGCGGCTTGAGCGGGTCGTCCTCGTCGGCGTCTGGACCTCGGGAACGGCGACCGACGCCGAGAACTCCCTGCTGGAGTTGAAGCTGCTGGCCGAGACGGCCGGGTCGGAAGTGCTCGAAGGCCTGATCCAGCGCCGCCAGAAGCCCGACCCCGCCACCTACATCGGCTCGGGCAAGGCCCTGGAGCTGCGTGACGTGGTGGAGTCGTCCGGCGCCGACACGGTGATCTGCGACGGTGAGCTGACCCCTGGCCAGCTCCGCCAGCTGGAGGACACCGTCAAGGTCAAGGTGATCGACCGCACGGCGCTGATCCTCGACATCTTCGCCCAGCACGCCAAGAGCCGCGAGGGCAAGGCCCAGGTCGAGCTGGCGCAGCTGCAGTACCTGCTGCCGCGCCTGCGAGGCTGGGGTGGCAACCTGTCCCGGCAGGTCGGTGGTCGCGCCGCGGGCGGCGTGGGCATCGGCGGACGCGGTCCAGGTGAGACGAAGATCGAGCTGGACCGGCGCCGCATCCGCGAGCGGATGGCCAAGCTGCGCCGCCAGATCGGCGGCATGTCCACCTCGCGCGACACCATGCGCCACCGGCGCAGCAAGCGCGAGGTTCCCGCCGTCGCCATCGCGGGTTACACCAACGCCGGCAAGTCGTCCCTGCTCAACCGCGTCACCGGCGCGGGCGTGCTGGTGGAGGACGCGCTGTTCGCCACCCTCGACCCGACCGTGCGCAAGGCGCGCACGCCGGAGGGCAGGCTGTTCACGATCGCCGACACCGTCGGGTTCGTCCGGCATCTACCGCACCAGCTCGTCGAGGCGTTCCGGTCCACGCTGGAGGAGGTCGCCGACGCCGACCTGATCCTGCACGTGGTCGACGGCTCGCACCCCGACCCCGAGGGCCAGCTCACCGCCGTGCGCGAGGTCCTCGCCGACATCGACGGCGCCTCCGAGGTGCCCGAGATCGTGGTGATCAACAAGGCCGACGCGGCCGACCGGGAGGTGCTCGACCGCATCGCCAGGCGCGAGCGCGACAGCATCGTGGTCTCGGCCCGTACCGGCGCCGGGATTCCCGAGCTGATGCGGCTCGTCGAGGAGCGGCTGCCGAGGCTGGACCACGAGGTGCACCTGCTGGTGCCGTACGAGAGGGGCGACCTGATCTCGCGGGCGCACAAGGAGGGCGAAGTCCTCTCCGTGGACCACGTCGAGGACGGTACGATCCTGCACGCCCGCGTCCTGCCCACCCTGTGGCAGGAATTGGAACGGGCGGGCAAGCCGGTCGAACGCGTCTCTTAATGGGACGACTGGGCAGCTCTGGTTAAAAAGAACGCAGGGCTGCCCAAAAGCGACAGTGGTCGTTCATCCTTGGGATTGCTACGATAAGCCGAGCCTTACGACACTTATGGCGCGGGTTCAGATGATGGCTGCTGCGAATCACGTCGCATTCGGGGGCCAAGGGGGAGGACCGGGGCTGGGTGGCGCATGGGATCAGTGGGCTTTCTTCCGAATAACCCTGTACAGCAAGCCGACCTGTGAAATAACGTAACTGAACTGAAATCGCCGGATCATGAGTCTGGCGATACGGTCACCGCTAAGCCTTACGCGGATGAGAGCAGGAGACCCCCCATGTCGTCCCTACCCGGAGCCGACTCAGTGGGCGCGGCGCGTGCCGTGCGCTGGGTGCTGCTCGTCCGCGGGGCGGTGATGCGGTGACCGTTCGGCTTCTGACCAACATCGGCCGCCTCTGGACCGGCAACGAGGTCCTCAGCAACGCGGCCATTCTTGTGCACAACGACCGCATCGCCTGGGTCGGCCGTGCCCCCGACCTGCCGCAGAGCGTTCCCGGCGTCGTCGACGACATCGTCGACGTCGACCACGTCGAAAACCTGGGCGGCGCGCTCGTCACGCCCGGCCTCATCGACGCGCACACCCACCCGGTCTACGCGGGCAACCGCTACGCCGAGCTGGCCATCCGCACGGGCGGGTCCAGCGCGGCGTCCATCGCCGCGGCGGGCGGCGGCGTGGGCTCGACCGTCACCGTGACCCGCGGCACCGACCCGTGGACCCTCTGCAACGGCGTGCGCGAACGGCTGCGCGCCTGGCTGGTCAGCGGCACCACGACCGTCGAGGCCAAGACCGGCTACCACCTCACCCGCGACGGCGAGCTCGCCGACGTGCGGCTCCTGCGCGAGCTGGAGAAGGAGCCGATGATGCCGCGGGTGCACGTCACGTTCCTCGCGGCGCACGTGGTGCCGCCCGAGTACTTCGGGCGTCAGCGCGAGTACGTCGAGGCCGTGGGCGCCTGGTGCGCCGACGCCGCGGCGGCCGGTGCCGACAGCGTCGACGTGTACTGCGACGAGGGGCACTTCACCACCGAGGAGTCCCGCTGGGTGCTGGCCTCCGGCCGCAACGTCGGCCTGCTGCCGCGCATCCACTCCGGCCTGTTCAGCCGCCGCGGAGCCGTCCAGCTGGCCGCCGAGCTCGGCTGCGCCTCGGCCGACGGCCTGCACCACACGTCCGACGAGGACATCGCGATCATGTCGAGGTACGGGGTGCCCGCCGTGGTCTGCCCCGCGACCGCGCTCCAGCGCGGCAAGCTGCCGCCGGTCCGCCAGATGATCAAGCACGGCGTCCAGATCGCGCTCGGCAGCGACCACAACCCCGGTCACTGCGGCATCACCTCCATGTCCCTGGTGATCGCGATGGCCGTGTCGGCGTTCGGGATGAGCGTCAACGACGCGCTCCGGGCCGCCACGCTCGGCGGCGCCACCGTCCTCGGCGCGCCCGACCGCGGCGTCCTCGCTCCCGGTCGGCTGGCCGACATCGTCCAGTGGGACGCCGACCACGAAGGCGCGTTCGCCTGGAGCTACGGGCTCAAGCCGCGCCGCGTCTGGCGAGGCGGAACCCCGGTCCAGTAGCCGTTCGGTCGTTAATCTCGGTGTATGCCGCCGTCGGTCGCCGTTGTCACGGATTCCACCGCTTACCTCCCTGACCTCTCTGGGATCACGATGGTCCCCGTGCAGGTGATTTCGGGGGGTGTGACGTTCGATGAGGGCGACTTCACCGGCAACCTCTCCAGGGCGACCACGTCCCGTCCCGCCCCCTCACGGTTCGCCGCGTGCTACGCGGCCCTCGCCACCGGCGGCGCGGCGGGCGTGGTCTCGATCCACCTGTCGGGAGAGCTCTCAGGCACTGCGGACGCGGCCGCGCTGGCCGCCAGGGACGCGCCCGTGCCGGTGGAGGTGATCGACAGCCGGTCCATCGCGATGGGCCTCGGCTACCCCGTGCTGGCGGCGGCCAGAGCCGCGTCCGCCGGAGCGGCGTTACCGGAGGTGACGGCGGCGGCCCGGCGATGCGCCACCGCCACGCGGACGTTCTTCTACGTCGACACCCTGGAGCACCTGCGGCGAGGCGGGCGCATCGGCGCCGCCGCGACGCTGGTGGGCTCCGCCCTGATGATCAAACCCCTGCTGCACATCGTCGACGGCCGGATCTCCCTCCTGGAGAAGGTGCGCACGTCCGGCCGGGCCATCGCCCGCCTGGAGGACCTCGCCGTGGAGGCCGCGGGCAAGGGGGCTGTAGAGGTGGCCGTGCAGCACCTGGGGGCCAGCGGACGGGCCGAGGACCTGGCAGAACGGCTCGCCAAACGGCTGCCGGGCGTGGTGGAGATGGCCGTGGTGGAGGTGGGGGCGGTGATCGGCGTGCACGTGGGGCCGGGAATGCTGGGGCTCACCGTGACCTCCGCCGGTTGACCGGGCGGGGCGTCCCTCCTGCCTCCCCGGGCGTGTGACGCCGTGCGGCGGCCGCCCGTGCCCACCTGAACCTCGCCTGCCGCCTGCCAGGAGTTCGCCGCCACGCTCGGGGGCCGCTCTCCCGGGGTGCTTCGTCAAGATCGGCCGGGCGGCGCGCCCGTGGCCATGGCTTTCACGTCCGCGGTCGTCACTGGCTGACCGCCGACACCCCAGTCACCGCTCTTGACCTCCTCGACGAGGACCAAGGTCATGGAGCGCAGGTTCTCGCCTTCGATGCCGACCATCGCCTCGGTCAGTTTCTGGACGATCTCGGTCTTCTGGGCCGCGGTGAACGCCCCTTCGATGACCTTCACGGTGATAAGCGGCATGATTCCCCCATCCATCCGATGCGCGGGCCATACCCCTGAGGGCTGGAACCATGCGGAACAGGCGCGCGGGTCCGTCCTCGGCGGTCATCCCGTCGATTACCGCCCTCGCACGGTCGGGCCGGCGGGTTACCGGGCGTCCCTGCGCAGGCCACGTCGCCGGCCCGCAGGAAGGAGCGCGAGACGTCGATGCGGCCAAGCTCTGATGGCCACCCGCGCTCTTCCGTGCCCTGACGCAGCCGGGCAACCCGGCGAACGAGTGTGGACAACCCGATGTTGTCCACAGAACTCAATTCGGTGGAGGGGGCGAAGGCGGGTCGCTTCTAGCTTTCTGCCGTGCGAACTCACGACGCTGTCGCGGAACGGGACATAGCCGAGTCCCGGCTGCGCTCCATCACCGCCTCGGGCCGCCGCGCCCCCGCCGCGCGAGTCGCCGCCCCGCGCATCCCCTTCGCGCCGCCCTCAAGGGCCCTTCCAGGCGCCCATGACGCCGAGGCGCACCATCCTGGGGCCCATCCGGCGGATCCGCTCTCAGCGGCTTCCAGCGCCCGCCGAGGGCCCAGCGAGCCCCTGCTGCCCGCCACGCCCGTCTGGGCGGTGGGCACCCGGCCGCCCGAGGCACTGAAAACCTCCCCAGAGGCCAACAAGCCTCGGCCACAGGCCGCCCAGCCTTCCCCAGTCCCCTCCGCGCCCCTCCCCGAGACCGCCCCGCCCTTTCCCGTCTTTCCTGCGCCTGCGCCTGGTGTTGCGCAGCCTTCCTACGACGTCCACGAGGGGGCGCCTGGGGCCGTGCAGCCTCTCTCAGACGGCCTCCTCGGCGCCCGATCGGAGGGCGCTCAGCCCTTCACCGACCTTTCCCGACCGCTATGGGGGGCTGGACAGCTTTCCCAGGAGCCTCGTGAGCCTGGGCCTACGGATTCTGCGCCTATTCGGGATTCTCCTGATCCACGCTCCGACGCTTCCCTTCAGCGGGCTCGCGGACCACACGCCGGCGCCCCGTTTCGGGCGGGCCGTGAGCCCTACGCCAGCGCCCCGACCCCTGCCCCTTCATCTGGTCGACGCGCTGCACCGGCTCCCATCCCACCCTCCTTCCAAGCCTTCCGCGCGACCCTGGACGCCAAAGTGCCCACCCTCGACCCCGGGCGGCCCGGCCTGCGCGCGCTGATCGTCGTGGGCGTGGCGGCGGCCCTTGTCGCGGCCTTCATCGCCTGGCGCTCCCAGCCGTCCCCCGAACCGCTCCCGGCTCCCAGCCCGCTCACGACGACGACCCCAGGCCCGCCCCCGAGCCCGTCCGCTACGGCAAAGGTAACCGTCCATGTCGCCGGCAAAGTCCGCAAACCAGGCGTCTATTCCCTGCCCGCCGGCTCCAGAGTCATGGACGCACTGACAGCGGCCGGAGGTGCCGGCCACGGCGCGTCCACCAACTCGATCAACCTGGCCAGACGCCTGGTGGACGGCGAGCAGGTCGTCATCGGCATCCCCGCCTCCGCCCCCGCTGTTGCCGGCCTTCCCTCCCCGGAGTCCGCAATCCTCGACCTCAACGCAGCCACCCCCGATCAGCTCGAGCAACTACCAGGCGTAGGCGAAGTCCTGGCCGCCAGAATCGTCGACTTCCGAACCGCTCACGGGGGCTTCGCCAGCATCGAACAACTACGCGAGGTTTCCGGCATAGGCCCAAGAAAATACGACGAAATCAAGACAAAGGTCCGCGTCTGACATGCACCAGCAGGCGGCCAGCCAACACATCCCACTGCGGGACCTCGGCCAGTGCAGCGTGCGTGGAGGAGCCTGATATGGACGACATTCTCCTACCTCGCAGCCATTCATGGGCGTTGACGCTTCCGGCTCTCGCCGCTTGGGCGACGGCTCTCCCTCTGATGAGCTGCTCCGCGACGACAGGCATCGCGGTCGCGTCCATCGCCGCCGTCGCCGCCTTGACGGCGGCGTTGGCCACCCGCAGCCGTCCGACGACGGGAGCCGGACAATGGCGCAACGTGGCGATAGCCGTGCTCGGCTGTGTGGCGGCGGTGGCGGCCGGGGTCGCGCTGCGGGTCCACGCCGTCAGCACCGGCCCCGTCGCCGACCTGGCAGCCAACGGCGCCTCGATCACCGCCCAGATATCCCTCACCGACGACCCGAAGATCAGACCGAACAAGAGCGGCCACTTCAAGTTGGAGAGGGTCGTGGTTCCCGCCACCCTGGAGATCGTCCAAACTCGCAGCACTCGGCTCGCCCTACAGACCCCGATCACCGTCTTCGCCGGCGGTCCTCAGTGGACCGCCTTCCTGCCCAGCCAACGCCTGGAGGTCACGGGCCGACTGGCAAGGCCCACCCCGGGAGAGCTGACGGCCGCCGTCCTTCTGGTTCGGAGCCCACCGAAGGTGCTGGCGCCGCCATCCTGGCCGCAGACCGTCGCGGGCAGCCTCCGCGCGGGGCTGAGGCACGCAGCCGACGCCCTCCCTCCCGACCAGCGCGGCCTGCTCCCCGGCCTGGTCGTGGGCGACACCTCTCGGATGGATCCTCAAGTCGCCGCCGACCTCAAGGAGGCAGGGCTGAGCCATCTGAACGCCGTGAGCGGCGCAAATCTGGCAATTGTCGCAGGAGCCGCCCTGGCACTCGCCCGTCTCGCGGGCCTTCCCCTGGCCCCGAGAGCACTTGTCGCCGCCGCCTCCATGATCGCTTTCACCGTGGTCGCCCGGCCCTCACCCAGCGTCCTGAGAGCGCTTCTGATGGGCCTGGTGGCGGCGATAGCTCTCGGCACGGGCCGGGCGAAGGACGGTGTCACGGCACTCTCGGCCTCGGTCCTCCTCCTGCTCATGTTCGACCCCGAGCTGGCCCGCTCGTACGGCTTCGCCCTCTCGGTGGCCGCTACCGCCGGCATCCTCCTCCTGGCTCCCAACTGGCGCGACCGCCTCGCCTCCACCCCAGAGGGGCAGAACACGACCCCACCCGGCAAGAAACCAGAACGCTCTTCGGCCGCCGTAGACCCTGAGCATCAGCCCACCGCCACCGCCTCACCCGGCGTCGGACGGTTCCGGGCGGCATCGTCCGGTGAGACGTCCACGGGTCCAGCACGCCTGAGCGCGTTGCGACGGTGGCGAGGGGTGAGGTTGCCTCGATGGGGCGCCGAGGCCGTGGCCGTGCCCGCAGCAGCCCAGGCCGCGGTAACGCCCGTGCTGCTGTTGATGTCAGGCCAGCTGACCCTCGTCGCGGTGCCCGCCAACCTGCTCGCCGGCCCGGCGGTGGCGCCCGCGACGCTGCTCGGTTTCCTCGCCGCCCTGGTCGCGCCCATCTCGCCCGAGGCGGCGCAGTTGCTGGTCATACCCGCTGGATACGCCGTGGGCTGGATCATCATGGTCGCCCACTGGGCGGTGAACGTCCCGCTGGCGACCGTGCCGTGGCCGGGCGGTCTGGCCGGGGTCGGGCTGCTCGCCGTCGCGGTGGGCCTGGCGGTTCCCGTGCTGCGGCGCCGGGCCTGGAGGGCGGTGGCGTTGACGATGGCCGGTGCCGCCCTGGTGGCGCTCCTCGTCGTCCGTCCGATCGCGTCGCCGTGGCCGCCCAGGGGCTGGCTGATGGTGGTCTGCGACGTCGGCCAGGGCGACGGGCTCGTGGTCGCGGCAGGCCCCGGACGAGCCGTGGTGGTGGACACCGGCCCCGATCCCGTCGCCATGGACCGCTGCCTGCGCAGACTCGGCATCCGGGACGTCCCGCTGCTGGTCCTGTCACACCCGCACGCCGACCACGTGAACGGCCTCCCCGGCGTCTTCAGGGACAGGCGTGTGGGAGCGGCCGTCGTCAGCCCCGATCACGTCGCCCCCCAGGAGGCCGCCCGCGTCTCCGCCGACCTGTCGCGACGGCGCACGCCCGAATGGCAGGCGACACCTGGCACCCGCTGGCGGTTCGGCCCTTCGGAGATCACCGTGCTGGCCCCAGACCCGGCGCTCGGCGAGATCGGCGGACAGGGCGAAGGAAGCGTCGTCAACAATTCGAGCGTCGTCCTGCTCGTCCGCTGGCAGGTCGGCTCCGCCCTGCTGAGCGGCGATATGGAAACGGAGGCCCAGGAGGAACTTCTGCGCAGATTCTCACCTCGCGCAGATATCTTGAAGGTTCCGCATCACGGATCGCCGCGCCAGGACTCGGCCTTCCTCGCGGCCGTGGGCGCCCGTGCCGCACTGATCAGCGTCGGTGCCGGGAACGACTACGGTCACCCCGCCCCCTCCACGCTCGCGAACCTCCACCAACTCGGCGCCCGCGTCTACCGCACGGACCGGTCGGGGGACCTCGCCGTCGTCGCAAGGGAAGGTGGCCTGGCCGTGATTCCCCGAGGCCCGTAGCCGCTGATGCGTGCGGGGGAGTGTCCGGCTGTTGGGCAGCCGGTTTGCCGGGCAAGGCGTCAGCGGAAGCGGCCGACTGCTGCGGCGGCTTCCGCTGACACTTTCCGCAGTTCGCGGGATGCTCCCGCAGTTCGCGGGATGCTCCCGCAGTTCGCGGGATGCTCCCGCAGTTCGCGGGATGCTCCCGCAGTTCGCGGGATGCTCCCGCAGTTCGCGGGATGCTCCCGCAGTTCGCGGGA